>CAYUZC010000035.1:0-12620 GCA_964449525.1 uncultured Ruminiclostridium sp. | reverse complement strand
GCTTTTTGAGCGAGTGTGGAAACTTTCTGGGCTACATCAGTTTCCGGCAAGGTGATATCAATTTCTATCCATTCTGCATCTTTAACATATCCTAAAGCCTCCATATGCTTCATGTAGTAAGGAAAATTGTATATAGTGATAAAAGTTCCTAACTCCTCAAAGCCTTCTATAAGCATTCCTTCCTTGTCAAGATCACAAAAACCTAATGGTCCATGGAGACCTTCCAGTCCATTTCCCTTTGCCCATGCTTCAACGGTTTCAAGTAGGGCTTTTGATACTTCAAGGTCATCTATGAAGTCAATCCAACCAAAACGGGCATACTTGTTTCCCCATTTACCTATGTAACTATGGCTTATTATACCTGCTATACGCCCAACTACCTTACCATCCTTATATGCCATCCAAAGCTCAGCATCACTGAATTCAAATGCCGGATTTTTCTTTTTATTAAGGGTAAATTTCTCATCAGATATAAGCGGTGGTACCCAATAAGGATTATTTTTATATAGTTGAAAAGGAAATCCTATAAACTGATTTAATTGCCGTTTATCACTGACTTTTATGATTTGTATCATAGCAGTCCTCCTTGAGTATAACTTGGCGTTTAATAGTTTTAATTATATCATTTTTATATAAATATAACAATTCGAGGTTATTCTGCTATTACATATGTCGCTCTGCAATACTGGCTAAGGGGCTTCTTTCAACTTGCTTTAATGCGACGTGCCCGGTAATCTGAAACTCTTTCATTTTTTCTACGGTATATACTAGACCGTTACTCTTTGCATCAACAAGAACATTATCAATTTGATTGTCTGTAGGATCACCGATAAAGACAAACTTAGATCCAAACCCTGCACGTGTAAGCATTAGCTTTGCCAAATGAGGTGTCAGTTCCTGTGCTTCATCAACAATCACCATGGCATTACTCAAAGTGCGACCTCTCATATATGTAAAAGTTTTTGTTTCAATAACACCCTTTATTCTATATGTCTCAATAAAATTGTCTATCGAAAATTCTGGCTTCCCGGGGTTGCGGCTATGTTTTGGACTATCGCTGTTACCATTTATCTTTACATTCATAAGATTACCGATAGCATCATAAAAGCTTCCCATCCAAGGTCTCAGCTTTTCTTCCTCGGTACCCGGTAAATAGCCGATATCATTACCGGCCGCTACTGTTGGCCTAACAAACACTATTTTACTATATTCACCCTGTTCAATAACCTTCTCCAAAGCAACTGCCGTAGCTAATATAGTCTTCCCCGAACCGGCTCCTCCTGTAATAGTGACAAAAGGAACCTCCTTATCCATAAGGAGCTCAAATGCCATCTTTTGCTCCATATTAATTGGAGTTAGTCCCCATGCGCTATTTTTGGCATATTTAAGAGGTATTATGCTCTTACCGTCAAAACGTGCAAGAACCTTGTGATTGTCATCATCAGTACTTGTAATATAAAGAAATTGATTGGGAATCAAAGGTTCCTCAAGCCTCATCTCTTCGGGCTGAAGCCCTCCTTTGTAAATTAAATTAATCATATCTGAAGATGCGTAGATATTAATATACCCTTTATATACTTCATCGCTTTTAATTTTATCATTATTATAATCCTGAACTTCAATACCAAATGAATCGGCCTTAATGGCCATGTATACATCCTTTGTAACAAGTATTGTAGGTATGTCTTTATTATCGTTTTGAAGGTTTTTAGCCATTGCCAGAATCCTGGTGTCGTTTTTATTGGTATCTATCCCAAAAGGAATGCAAGTCATATCCATATGATCCATTTCAATACGGATAGTACCTCCGCCATCAGTTTTTATACCCTGATCAAGATTTCCTCTTTCTCTTAAGCTATTTAGTTCTCGTGCTGCCATTCTTGCGTGATAGCCTACCATTCCTTCGCGATTCTTCATGTTATCCAGTTCTTCGATGGCTACTATAGGAAGAATTATGTTATTATCCTCAAAGTTATAAAAACAATAGGGATCGTGAATAATAACATTTGTATCCAAAATATAATTTTTTACCATATCAAAACCTCCAAAACAATTCTTTAGTATTCTATTCCTGGATTCCCGCTTTATATATACATCTTCTGTCCAATGACCATACCGGTTCAGAAAACTGACCCGGTTCAATATCCTTAGTAGCATTCTGAAAATCGTAAACTCTGGCATCAATCATATCAAGGTGGTGTAGCAATTCTGCTTCTAAAAACAGTGGTTTTTTGGGACTTCCATACTCAGCCTCATAATGGTGGCTTACAATCATATGCTTCAAAAGCAGCATCATTTCCTCTGAAGCCCCAATAAGTTCTCCTACTCTATCCAGTTCCTCAACACCCATGATAATATGACCCAAAAATTGTCCTTTTTTAGAATATTCGGCAATCCCAAGCTCATTACTGGAAAGCTCACCAATCTTGGCTAAATCGTGAAGAATAACACCTGCAAAGATTAAGTCCGGGTCAACTCCTTCATAAACATTACATAAGGCCTCCCCGCTTCGAAGCATTCGTACTATGTGATACAAAAGACCGCTTCTGACTGCATGGTGAAGACTTTTAGCCGCTGGATAGTACATGAGTTTTCCTTCTTTTTTGTCAAGTATAGTCATAACCACCGACCGGATTTCAGTATTTTTAATCTTAGCCGCAAATAGATATATTTCTTCAATCATAGCTTCCGGAGAAATCGGTGCAGCCGGAACAAAATTCGCTACTAGCTTTTGGTCCTCGTCATCGGCAAGCTTAATCTTATTAAGTGTCAGTTGTAGCGAATCCTTCCATAAATCCACCCTGGCATTTACATAGTAAAGCTTATTTTGTATTAAAGCCGTATAATCTGCCTCATTTGCGTCCCACCATTTTGCCGGTACATTACCCGTATTATCGGTCAGAATAATATCCAGGTAGGTTTTTTTGTTTGATGAAAGCTTTAATTCCACATTTCTCAATAGATATATCCCATTAATACTCTCACCGGCTTTTAAATCTGAAATTTTTATACCTTCAAATTTCATCTTTACCCCCTTAATAGTAATCCATTTTAACATTATAGATACATTGTACACGAAAGTTGAAAAAGTGAAATGATATTAATTATATTTTTTTGCAAAAAAAATGCGAGTCGTATGCTCGCACCTTAAATGTCCCATATATCCACTATTCGATATTCTTGTCTTCTTAATAAATCTATTTCTTTTGGTTTAACCAGCATTTTACCGTTTTCATCAATTACAACTCTTATCACCGGACGGTTAGGGAAGTTTTTATTATATTTCGCTACAAGTCCTTTTTCCCCCGAATTTAGCATAACTGCAGTCCCAACCGGGTAATTTGCAATATGGCTAATGAATGCATCAAGCACAATTTTATCAAAATGCTTGTTACAAAGTGAGCTCATATAATCAACTACCTCATGAGGAAGCATTTTTTTACGGTATATTCTATTAGTGGTCAACGCATCGTATACGTCAGAAATTGCTACTATTCGTGCCGGCACAGGTATATCATTGTTTTTCAGATTATATGGATACCCACTTCCATCCTTACGTTCATGGTGGTATAACGCAATCATTTGTGCCGTCGAGCATATATTATTGGAATTTTTCAATATTTCGTAACCGTATACGGTATGCTTCTTTACCTCATCAAATTCATTAATGGTAAGGTTTGTAGGTTTCTGGAGAATTCTGTCGTCAATCATTACCTTTCCGATATCATGAAGCAGAGCCCCGACACCTAATTCTTTCAGTGCTTCTCCCTTTATTCCCATCGCAATACCGGTAATCAAAGATAATATGCAGACATTAACGCTATGAGAAAATGTATAATCATCCACCGAACGGATGTCAGAAAGATTCATGATAATAAAATCATCTTCCAGTAGATTTGATAATAAGCTATCTACCATCTCCATGACCTTTTTACCATCCACAGAAATTTTCAAGGATGATGTAGTCATAATTGCTTTAATCCGAGATTTTACATCAGTTATAATTTCTTCTTTTACTATTTCAGTAACCGGAATACCCTTTGATAATTCATCTTCGATGTATATTTCGGTAATATTGTAATGTCTTAACTGATCAATTTTTTCCTCTGTAATTTCAGAGCCTGCAGATAAGAGAATAATACCATCCAATGACTGTATGGTACGTGCAACGCGAACCCCTTCTCTAACTCTATCCAGGTTAACTTTTCTCACTTAGAATTACCCTCCGAAACAAAATAAGATCATTAAAAATCTATAACACAACAATAAAACTAAATTGGGGCTGTATAAATATAGCATTTAGTTTATTTACCTTTAAGATTTTATCGGCTTTTTTTGAAGAAAGGTTTAGATAATTTTATTCTAATAAAGGTCTGATAATCGACATAACATCCTGCTTTAATATGCTAAGTTCAGCTTTTGAACCCTCAAGTGAATCAGCTGATACACCATAATATATTTTTATTTTAGGCTCTGTACCTGAAGGCCTTACACAAAACCAGAATCCCGGGTTCAATGTATAATAAAGCACATTAGATTTGGGCAGGTCAATTTCCGTATTTTTATTGATTTTAAGATTTCTTTTTATTTGCTTTTGATAATCAGAAATCACAAAAACATCTTTTTCGCCGATTTTCTTAATTTCTGTATTTCTCAGTGCTTCCATAGCGGCGTTGATCTTCTCAAGGCCTTCTTTGCCTTTTAGTGTAAAGGAATCAATACCCTCTTCTACATGTCCGTATTTTTCAAAAAGCTCTAAAAGGCCCTGATAGAGATTCATACCTCTTGATTTATACCAAGTGTAAACCTCGGCTATAAGCATGGACGCAACGACAGCATCCTTATCCCTGGCATATGTTCCCGAAAGATATCCATAGCTTTCTTCAAATCCAAATATAAACTTCTTCTTGCCTGTATCATCTAAAAGTTTGATTTGTTCACCAATAAATTTAAAGCCGGTTAGTACATCAATAAGCTCTACCTGGTAATTTTCTGCAATCTTTCTGGCCAAATCGCTGGAAACAATGGTTTTAACCACAAATGCGTTTTGAGGCAGCTCATTTTTTTTATGCCTCTCTGAAAGAATGTATTCCAATAGCAGACATCCGGTCTGATTCCCTGTAAGGGTTATGAATTCCCCTTGGTTATTTCTTACAATAACCCCGACACGATCTGCATCAGGATCCGTACCGATAATCAAATCGACATTTTCTTTCTCTGCCATTTGTATAGCTATAGTAAATACGGCTTTTTCCTCCGGGTTCGGATATTTTACCGTAGAAAAATCCGGATCCGGCAATTCCTGTTCCTTAACCACCAGAACATTATCATAGCCTATTTCTTTCAACACTCTTCTCACAGGTTTATTCCCAGAACCGTGAATAGGAGTATATATAATCTTCGTTTCTTTGCCATATTTTCTGCATAATTCAGGATTGATTCCTGACTTTTTAACTGCATCTATATATGCATCATCAACTTCTTCTCCTATGATTTCAAGCAAGCCGTTCTTCAACGCTTCTTCATTTGTCATACAGCAAATTTCGGATATATCTTTAATAGATTCTACTTCCTTAATAACATCATCAGATTCCTTGGGAGGAAGCTGGCATCCATCATTTCCATATGCTTTAAACCCATTATATTCTTTTGGGTTATGGCTGGCTGTAATTACAACACCCGCAGCACAGCCTAAATACCTTACGGCAAATGATAATTCTGGGGTTGGGCGAAGCTCATCAAAGAGATATGCTTTAATATTATTAAAGGCCATAACCAGAGCCGTTTCCAATGCGAATTCATCAGAACAATGGCGTGAATCATACGCAATAGCAATCCCCTTACTGCTTTCTCCTTGATTCTTCACAAAATTAGCAAGACCCTGAGCAGCTTTGCGAATTGTATATTTATTAATCCTATTGGTGCCTGCTCCTATTATACCCCGCATGCCACCTGTTCCAAATTCTAATTCCCTGTAAAAACGGTCCTCGATTTCATTCTCATTATCTTTTATTGCTAAAAGTTCTGCTTTGGTTTCTTCGTCATAATAAGGATTCTCAATCCATTGCTTATATACTTCTCTATAATCCATACAAGCCTCCGAGCTTAATTGAATACACTTTATTTTATATTGCTCTTTTTGGTTCTACAATTAATTTGATTGCAGTACGTTCTTCTCCATCGACAGTTATTTCCGAAAACGCAGGTATACATACCAATTCTATCCCAAGTGGAGCAAGAAAACCCCTGGCTATAGCAACAGCTTTAACTGCTTGATTCAATGCTCCTGCACCAATTGATTGTACCTCAGCTACTCCCTTTTCTCTTACGACACCTGCAATTGCCCCTGCCACAGAATTGGGGTTTGATTTAGATGAAACCTTCAACAGACTCATTTTGACAACCTCCAAAAAAGCTTAAATCTTAATAATGCTGCTAATTCTTTTTATTTCAATTGATTTGTTATTTTCTTCGTTTATTGTTACGACAACTGCGTTTATCTGAGCTTTCCCTTTTGCCGGTTCATGCTGAACAGGAAGCCCCAGAGTAAATTTTTTAATTATAAGTTCTTTCTCAACACCAATGACCCCATCGGCAGGACCGGTCATACCTACATCGGATATAAAGGCCGTTCCCTTTTCTAGTAATTTGTCATCAGCAGTCTGCACATGAGTATGAGTCCCCAATACACAAGATACCCGTCCATCAAGATAGTACCCCATCGCTATTTTTTCGCTGGTGGCTTCTGCATGAAAATCAATCAGTATATAATCAGCTTGTCCTTTAAGAAATGACAGCTCTCTGTCTGCTGTTTGAAAAGGACAGTCTACCGGTTGATCCATATAAATACGCCCAAGAAGGTTCACTACAGCAAGCCGAAATCCGTTTTTCTCAATAACAAGACGTCCCTTGCCCGGTACCCCCTTTGGATAATTTGCAGGTCTTACAATTTTAATTCCTGAATCGATAATTCTTAAAATTTCTTTACGCGCCCAAGTGTGATTACCCATAGTTATAGCATCTATTCCACAATCAAAAATCTCTTGGGCTGTATTAAAGCTTATACCTCTGCCACCTGCTGCATTCTCACCATTTGCGATACAAAAATCAGGTTTATATGTTGACTTTAGCTCAGGCATACTCGCTTTTAATGCATTTCTCCCAATCTCACCAAAAATATCTCCAATAAAAAGGATTTTCAAAAAAATTTCTTCCTCTCAAAACACGGGAAGCGTTTTCACGCTTCCCGCCTAAGACTATTTTGCATATTCAACTGCTCGAGTTTCCCTTATAATGTGAACCTTGATTTGTCCGGGATACTCCATTTCACTTTCAATACGTTTTACTATATCTCTTGCTACCATAATCATACTGTCGTCATTTACAATTTCTGGTTTAACCATTATGCGAACTTCACGTCCGGCTTGAATGGCATAAGATTTTTCAACTTCAGGGAATGAATCGGCAATTTCCTCGAGTTTTTGCAGTCTTTTAACATAGGTCTCAATGGTTTCACGTCTCGCACCGGGTCTTGCTCCCGAAACGGCATCTGCCGCCTGAACTAAAACGGCAACAACCGTTGTTGCTTCTACATCTCCATGATGTGCTACGACAGCGTGTATGACATCTTCGCTTTCCTTGTATTTTCTGCAAATATCTCCACCTATGGATACATGGGTACCTTCAACCTCATGGTCAATGGCCTTACCTATATCATGTAAAAGTCCCGCACGTTTTGCTAGTGTTACATCCTCTCCCAATTCAGCGGCCATCAGGCCTGCCAAATGAGATACCTCAATTGAATGCGACAGGACATTTTGTCCATAGCTTGTTCTGTACTTAAGCTTACCCAGAAGTTTTATTATTTCAGGATTAAGACCGTGTACACCTGTTTCAAATGTAGCTCGGTCACCTTCCTCACGGATTGTATTTTCAACTTCTTTTTTCGCTTTTTCAACCATTTCTTCAATACGGGCAGGATGGATTCTTCCGTCAATAATCAGTTTTTCAAGAGTAATCCTTGCCACTTCCCGTCTGATCGGATCAAACCCTGACAAGACAACTGCTTCCGGCGTATCGTCAATAATGAGATCAATACCCGTAAGAGTTTCAAGGGTTCTGATATTTCGGCCTTCTCTTCCTATTATTCTGCCCTTCATTTCGTCGTTAGGCAGAGGAACAACAGAGACAGTGATTTCGGATGCATGGTCTGCAGCGCACCTTTGAATAGCCGTAGATAAAACTTCCTTGGATTTGCGGTTAGCTTCTTCCTTAGCTCTTTCATAGATGTCCTTAACCATAATGGCCGCTTCGTGTTTGACTTCACCTTCAATATTACTTAAAAGATATTGCTTCGCTTCTTCGACCGATAACCCGGATATACTTTCAAGTTTCTCCAGCTGTTTTTTGTGTATTTCTTCAATATCAGCCTGTCTTGCCTCAATTTCTTGAATTTGCTTGTTTAGCGATTCTTCCTTTTTCTCTAGGGTGTCCATTTTTTTCTCAAGAGTTTCATCCTTTTGCTGTAAACGTCTTTCACTTCTTTGTATTTCAGTTCTACGTTCACGAACTTCTCTCTCTATTTCGACCCTACTTTTGTGAATTTCTTCACGCGCCTCTATCAAGGCATCGCGTTTTTTTCTTTCAGCAACTTTCTCAGCTTCACTTACAATACGTTGGCTTTCCTTTTCCGCACTTTCAAATTCATTCTCTGCCACTCGTTTTCTATGTTCAACTCCCTTTCGGAAGAATATAAGTGAACTAACAACTGCTATTACAAGTCCTACAATAAATCCTAATACAATTGATAAAATATCGAGAATATTACTCACCTCCTTGGCTTTTGTTTTTCCATTAATTCATAATCAATAAAGCATAGCATTAAATGGCACCAAATTATATGCACACGAGATGCCATTATGAAACTATTGTATACAGTTTTAAAATTCATGTCAAGAAAGAGGTCATTTTTTGTGCATGTTGCATGCTCTTATTGTGTTTTTAAGCAACATTGCTCTGGTCATAGGACCTACACCCCCGGGAACGGGTGTTATAGCAGAGGCTTTTTTGTTTATCGAAGGGAAATCCACATCACCGGTTACTTTACCCTCGGCGTTACGATTCATACCAACATCGATAACAATAGCACCTTCTTTGACATAATCATCGGTTATAAAATTGGCTCGACCTATGGCAGCTATAAGTATATCAGCCTCTTTACACACTGCCTTTAAGTCCTTGGTCTTTGAATGGCAGATTGTAACAGTGGCATTATCATGTAGCATCAGCATAGCCATGGGCTTACCTACGATATTGCTTCTTCCCACAACAACGCAGTTTTTACCTGCTACATCCAGCCCGGCGTCTTTAATTAGCTCCATAACACCGGCGGGTGTACAAGGTGCAAATACGGGACGACCAATCATCAGCTCTCCCACATTAAAGGGATGGAAAGCATCAACATCTTTTTCAGAATTAATTCTTCTGATTACCTTTGCCTCATCTAAATGCTTTGGAAGAGGAAGCTGTACGAGGATACCATCTACGGCAGAATCCTGATTCAAAGCATCTATTAATCCCAAAAGCTCTTCTTCACCAGTTTCCTCAGGAAGAGAATATTCAAATGATTTGATTCCTACTTCCTCGCAGTCCCTTTTTTTGCTGTTGACATATATTCTTGAGGCAGGGTCATTGCCTACGATAATAACAGCCAATCCTGGGACAATACCTGATTTAATAAGCTTATCCACTTCCAAAAACATATCCTTCTTCATTCTTGTGGCCAAATCTTTACCGTCCAATATTTTATATGCCATTATAATACTCCTCTTATACTAAAATTCTCGTTTATTTTATATTATCACTTTATATTACGATTCATAAAAGTTCTTTTCTGAGCTCTTCTGGAGACTTATGTGAAAGATAGCTTAACGGAATATCAAGTACTGTTACTGCCCCTATTTTACCTTCTTGATTGAGCTTTGCAACAGCACGGGCATAAGCTACTAAAATACTTCCGGTAAAATGAGGGTTACTTTCAAGCTTCAAAGAAAACTCTAAAATATGTCTCTTCTCGTTATATTCACCCGTATTCCCGCTCCTTATAACAAATCCCCCATGAGGCATTTGTCCATGATTTTTCAACAGTTCGTCCTCAGAGATAAAATGAACAACTGTATTGTAATCCGCAAAATAATTTGGCATGTTCTTGATTGTTTCTTCAATCTCTGTTTTATCAGCACCATCCTCGGGAACAACAAAGCACTCTCTCAAATGCTTTTCACCGGTTGTCAAATCGGGCTGTTCTCCGTTTCTAATCCTATCTATTGCACTTTCCACAGGAACAGTGTACTGAATTCCATTTTTTACACCCTTCACACGTCTTATAGCATCAGAGTGCCCCTGACTCACACCTTTACCCCAGAAGGTATAACTTTTCCCCACCGGTAAAACAGCCTCCATCATCATACGATTCATCGAGAATAGTCCCGGATCCCAACCTATTGAAATGGCAGCAGTTTTACCTGCAAGTTTTGCGGCCGCGTCAACGCTTTTGAAATACTCAGGTATCCTAGCATGAGTATCAAACGAATCTACGCAATTGAAGAGGCTGACATATTTGGGGCCTTGTTCAGGTAAATCGGTAGCAGAACCGCCACAGAGAATTAATACATCAATTAAATCCTTATATTTATATATATCATCAATATGAAGTACTTTAGCCGATTTTGTCGCAATCTTTATACTTTCCGGCGCTCTTCTCGTAAAGACAGCTACAAGCTCCATATCATCGTTTTGTAAAACCGATAATTCTACTCCTCTTCCGATGTTTCCATAGCCTAAAATTCCAACTTTAATTATTTTCTCCATATACCTTCCTCCATTTTTTTATTATATATTGTTTTCTTTTTTAATAGGCAATTTCGTAATTTCCATAAATTCCGGATGTGTACGGTAAGCCGAGAAATCAGGCGACGCCTTTGCTCTTAATCTTAAATCTGGCTTAATCTCAAAAGCTCTGATTAAGAATCCTATAGTAGCATCCACATCCCCCGACAGCGCCGAGACTCGGGCAAGACCAAACAATATCTCATCGTCGTCGGATTTTAATTTAAGACCTTCTTTATACAATCTTACAGCCTCAGAGTAATTTTTTAGTGAAATAACTGCCGAAGCCCAATTATAGTAAAGAGCCGGATCGTCATCTGTAAGTTTGTGAGCACGTCTAAACACTCTGACGGCCTCTTCGTAGCGCTTCATCATCATTAAAGAAACACCCAAGTTGAAATGAACCAGATATGATTCAGGATGCTCTCTCACGGCTTCCTCATATACCCTTATTGCTTCATTGGTTCTGTCTGTAGATATGTAAATCTCGGCCAGAAGATTATACGCCATTTCAAGACGCTCATCCCCTCCTAAGGATTTTTCAAGGTACTCTATTGCCTTATCTGTTTTCCCCTCAGCATCATGAATTGAAGCCATACTATAGTATGCCCGGCTGTAGTCCGGCTTGAGTTCTGCGGCATACTTGAAGTTTGAAATGGATTCTTCAGTTTTTGCTTCATGTCTCTGAGCCATACCCAAGCGGTAATATGCTTCAGCATCCTGAGGAGACAACTGAGTAAGCTTTTTGTAAGCTACTCTAGCATTCTCCCAATCACCGCGCTTACGATATAGTTTTCCTAGCAAGGACCAGGCTTCGGTGAATTCTGAATCGTTTTCAACAATAGTTTCAAGCTGATACTTACATTCCATCTCCTCGTTTTTCTCAAAACAAAGTCGTGCCAGAAGGTATCTCAGCTTATTATCTTCTTTGAATTTCAGAGCTTCACGAATATGCCTTTGCGCTTCACCGAGTTCATCTATAGCTATATAGCATTTTGCAATATTGATATCAACCTCTCTCAGCCCTTCTATATCCTTTTGAACCATATTAAACTGTTCTATGGCCAATACGTATTTTTTAATCTTATAAAAACATAAACCGTATACAAAGCGTAGCATAGGTCGAAGAAGCTCATCTATCTCAGTCGCTCTATTTTTCTTTAATTTATTTAATGGTTCGTCACCTACTAAATACAATGCTTTTTTACAGCTTTGTATTACATCCCCATACAACCCGTTTTTGTAGCTAAGCCATGCGGTATTGTAGATAATATACGGATTGTTGTTTAGAAGATCGGAAAGTATTGTATATATCTCAAGAGCATCATTCAACTCTCCATTATCAATAAGTTTTTGAACTGCTGTCAATTGTTTGTTAACAGTGGTTTTAAGATGTTTATCATTTAGTTCCAAACTACCCGTAATAATATTGGGTTTAATCTCCGGTTTCCATTCATCGAGTTCTTCAACGTATTCACCATATTTCCAGCTTTTATTGCTTTGCCTTTCCAACTTTTCTATCAGCGGTACGTCGGTAAGGGAATTCTTAATTTTTTTCTTCATCCCAATATAATCAGAAACTAAAAAGGTTCCCGGTAAAATAATACCGAAAACAATAATAATAATTTCATACAAGGGCACTGAAAGAACACGGTTTACTATAGTAAGAACCCCAGATGTGAGCATACAAAGCTGGATTGTAAATATAATAATTGAAGTTGCATTTAGTCTTC
>CAYUZC010000034.1:0-12794 GCA_964449525.1 uncultured Ruminiclostridium sp. | reverse complement strand
ACTTGCTTCATATTCAATTCCACTTCCGTCAAATACATGTATTGTATCTCCGGGTCCCAATCTAAGCACCTGCCTTAAATGCTTTAAATCATCACCCTCCAGCGTTATTTTTTCGTTTGCTATATTATTGGGAGCAACCATAAATCTATGCACGAAAAACCATTGCCTCCCACTCTCCCATATTTACTTCCTCTATAATACTAAAGCCCAAATCTAAATATTTGCCTTTGACTTCGGCTTTTCGTTCCTTAATAATACCCGAAAGAATAATATTTGTCCCGCTTTTTACATGTTTTTTTATTCCCTTCGATATATCAATAATAATATCAGCGATAATATTTATAAATATTAAATCATAGGTTTGCTCAGGGACATCATCCAGGGTGCCTCTCATTACTTCTATTTTATTTCTTTCCCCGTTATTATCAATATTCTGACGGGCCGTCTTAACGGCTGCATCGTCAATATCTACTGCTAATGCCGATAATGCACCAAGTTTAACTGCCAAAAGCCCCAGAACAGCTGTACCACAGCCTAAATCCAGAACCTTGTCGTTTTTCTTCACATATTTTTCACCAAGTAAAGCACACATTCTAGTTGTTTCATGAGTACCTGTGCCAAAGGCCATACCCGGATCCATATGAATAACTATTTCATTATCTTTGGGACTGTATTCTTCCCAACTTGGTTTAATCACTACTTTTTCGGTAAAATTAAAAGGCTTAAAATACTGTTTCCATGAATCCTTCCACTCGGTATCATCTCGCAGGATACACTTGATCTCTCCCGAACCGATATTCATATATCCCGAAATAGCATCAAGAATGTACCGTAGCTCTTCGGACATGCTCGTGGGATCTCTATCATCAGAAAAGTAAGCTCTTATTATAACTTCATTCCCATACGTATTTATTAATCCGTCATCGGCGTAATCCAAATGTTTATTGTTTTCCAGAACTTGACGAAAGGCCATAGGATCAACCATTTCAGTTCCGTTTGCCCCCATATTCATAAGCTTCTCGGCAATTGCTTCAGAAACTTCCAGAGTAGTACTAACTGATATTTCAATCCATTTCATATGGCACCTGCTCTCATTCTTTAAATAAATCCTTCACCTTATTAAAAAAACCTTTTTTCTCGTCGAGTCCTTCATCGCCGCTGACTTCTGCCAACTGGCGCAATAAATCTTTTTGCTTTTGGGATAGCTTCGTGGGTACTTCCACATTTACGCGAATATACTGATCCCCACGGGAATTACTTCTCAACCTCTTTATTCCTTTACCTTTTAACTTAAAAACTGTGGAAGTTTGAGTTCCCTCAGGTATGGTATATTTAATCATTCCATCAATAGTCGGAATGTCAATATCAGCTCCTAAGGCTGCTTGTGTAAATGATATCGGTATATCGCAAACAACATCATAACCTTCTCTTTTGAAAATTACATGAGGTGTGATATGTATGGTCACATACAAATCTCCCGCAGGGCCTCCCCTGAGACCGGACTCACCTTCACCCTTCAATGAAATGGTTTGACCATCATCAATTCCGGCAGGGATATTCAGACTAATCCGGGAATTCTTTGATATCCTGGCTTTTCCGTGGCATGTTTCACACGGGTGTGTAATTATCTTACCTTCACCTCGGCATGTTTCGCATGTTTTAACATTAACAAACTGGCCGAAAGGTGTGGATTGTGTATAACGCACTTGCCCAGTTCCCTGACATTGTTTACAGTTCTCTACTGAGGTCCCTGATTTTGCACCGGTTCCGTTACATGTAGTACAGGTTTGCATTTTTGAGATTGGTATCTCTTTAGTCACACCAAAAGCAGCTTCTTCAAAAGTAATCTCTATCGAATATTGAATATCCTTGCCTCGGACCGGCCCATTACGTCCACTTTTTCTGGTTCGTCCAAAGCCTCCGCCCATAAAGGTTTCAAAAAGATCATCCAATCCTCCGAAGCCAAAACCGTCAAAACCGCTAAATCCTCCCCCTGTACCATCAAAGGCAGAATGTCCGAAACGATCATAACTTGAACGTTTTTGTTCATCACTTAAAACGCTATAGGCTTCATTGATTTCCTTAAACTTTGATTCAGCATCTTTGTCTCCCTGATTTATATCCGGGTGATACTGTTTGGCAAGTTTTCTGTAAGCCTTTTTTATATCTTCAGAGGGTGCTTGCTTTGATATTCCAAGCACCTCATAGTAATCTCTCTTATCCGCCAAAATTAACCCTCCAAAATAGTTTTCCATATACAAACGTGAAACGGTAAATGTCATAATGCAGATTTATCAATGCTCTCGGGTCCCCGTTCGAAATCGTTAATTCCAGTAACGAGTGAGGTCATTCATACGAAGTATCAATGACTCGGGCACCCGTTTGAAATCGTTAATTTCGGTAACGGGTGAGGTCATTATAACATATCTACCAGACAAATACCGTTCCAAATTTATATCAGCGTAAGAATTTTAGGATGTTGGATTTTAGTCAATCCAATATAAATTCAGTATTCTATTGTTTATCATCCTCATCAACTACTTTATAGTCTGCATTGTATACGTTGTCTTGTGGGTTTTCTTCGGCTCCTGAGTTAAATCCGGCATCCGGATTAGGACCTTGTCCCTGAGGATTCTGTTGGTATAATTTTTGAGATATACCATAGAATGCTTGGGTCAGAGCTTCGGTAGCTTGTTTGATTGTAGCATTATCACTGCCTTTAAGCGCTTCTTTAACCTTGCTGATCTCGGCTTCAATCGCAGATTTATCCTCACTACTTATTTTATCACCCATATCTTTTAGTGCCTTCTCTGTTTGATAAACCGCACTATCAGCTTCATTACGGGCTTCTATATTTTCTTTTTGCTTTTTGTCCTCAGCTGCAAATTTTTCAGCATCTTTAACGGCCTTGTCAATATCAGCATCACTTAAGTTACTACTAGCTGTAATGGTTATATTCTGCTCATTTCCTGTGCCCATATCCTTTGCTGATACATGTGCTATACCGTTGGCGTCAATATCAAAAGTAACCTCAATCTGAGGAACTCCTCTTGGAGCCGGTGGAATTCCCGTAAGCTGGAAGTTACCTAAAAGCTTGTTGTGTGAGGCCATCTCACGTTCGCCCTGGTAAACCTTAATATCCACACTGGTTTGTCCGTCAGCGGCTGTTGAAAATACTTGGCTCTTCTTTGAAGGAATAGTTGTGTTTCTTTCAATAAGCTTTGTAAATACACCACCAAGGGTTTCAATACCGAGAGACAACGGAGTTACGTCCAAAAGGAGCAAATCCTTTACATCTCCGGAAAGTACACCTGCTTGTATGGCTGCTCCAACAGCAACACATTCATCAGGGTTGATTCCCTTAAAAGGATCTTTCCCTAAGAATTTCTTTACGCCTTCCTGGACTGCAGGAATACGAGTTGAGCCACCCACCAATAGGATCCTATCAACCTCATTAGGTGAAAGACCTGCGTCTGATAGAGCTTTGCGTAACGGCTCCATAGTCTTCTCAACCAAATCAGCAGTGAGTTCATCAAACTTAGCACGGGTGAGGTTCATATCAAGGTGCTTCGGTCCTGTAGCATCGGCAGTAATAAATGGTAAGTTGATATTTGATTGAGCAACACCGGAAAGTTCAATTTTAGCCTTCTCGGCTGCTTCCTTAAGACGTTGCATAGCCATTTTGTCGGTTCTTAAATCAATTCCGCTGTCTTTTCTAAATCCATCTGCAAGCCAATCAATAACTCTCTGGTCAAAATCATCTCCGCCTAAACGGTTGTTACCGTTAGTTGCCAGCACCTCAAAAACACCATCTCCGATTTCGAGAAGTGATACATCAAAGGTTCCACCACCTAAGTCAAAAACCAGAATCTTCTGGTCGCTTTCTTTATCCAAACCATAAGCTAATGCAGCCGCAGTAGGCTCATTTATTATTCGTAGCACTTCAAGACCTGCAATTTTACCTGCATCCTTGGTTGCCTGACGCTGTGAGTCAGAAAAATACGCCGGAACAGTTATTACAGCCTGCGTTACTGTCTCCCCAAGATATGCCTCGGCATCCGCCTTAAGCTTTTGCAAAACCATTGCTGAAATTTCCTGAGGGGTATAGTTTTTTTCATCAATTTTTATCTTCTTATCAGTTCCCATATCTCTTTTTATGGACATTACAGTTCTTTCGGGATTTGTAATAGCCTGTCTTTTTGCCACCTGCCCGACAAGTCTTTCTCCTGTCTTCGAAAAAGCTATAACTGATGGGGTTGTACGATTTCCTTCTGCATTTGCGATTACTACGGGCTCGCCACCTTCCATTACGGCGACGCACGAGTTAGTTGTTCCAAGGTCTATACCTATAACTTTTGCCATTTTAAACACTCTCCTGTTAATATATTTAAGGTCAAAGATTTCAATTTTAATTAATTACTTTCTAGTTTAGTCTGTTACTGATTCTCGTTGTTAATTCGCCACTTTTACCATCGAATGACGTATTACTACTTCATCTTTGTAAATATAGCCTTTTTGGAATTCTTCTGCTATTATGTTGCAATCAAGGGTTTCATCCTCAATATGCATAACAGCATTATGAATTTCGGGGTTAAAACACGAACCAACGGCTTCAATAGGTTTTACACCTAATTTGTCCAGTGCATCTACTATTTGCTTGAAAATTAGATTTACACCTTCTTGTAACCCATTGCTTTCCTCCTGTTCAGCTGCTGTAATAGCCCTTTCCAAGTTGTCTACTACCGGAAGAAATTTACCTACCACATCGGCAACCGCATCAATATAAATTCTCTCTTTTTCTTTCTGAGTCCTCTTCCTGAAGTTATCAAATTCCGCAGCCAATCGTTGCATTCTTTCAACCAATTCCTTCAACTCAGCATCTTTCTTTTTTATGACCTCATTAAGGTCGATGTCTTCACTTTGTTTATCCAAATCATCACCATCGGCTGTTTCTGTCGATTGTGCAATCTCATCAATCTCTTCATCCACTATGATTTTCTTCTTTGGATCAACATCACTGTTCTTAGCCATTCTTTTACTTCCTTTCGCATTATCAGGGATCCTCCCCAAACATTCGTATTATTTCTCTATTTAGAAGCTCCCCAATGTATTTTATTGAAGAAACCACCTTGCCGTAGGTCATCCTTGTGGGCCCTATGACGCCAATGGTTCCCATATCCTTACCTTCTCTGCCATATATAGTAGTTATTATACTTAGATCCTTCATTTCGCTAATTTCATTTTCGCTACCTATTCTAAAGTCAAGCTGCTTTTTTGAGGCCTCCAATGCCAATTGACTAATTATGTCTTTTTCCTTCAGCAAATCCAAAACTTCTCGCGCTTTTATAAGATCATTGAACTCGGGGTAGTTTAATATATTAGTAATGCCATCCAAATAAACATCTGCCGTCTCAATTTTTCGCACACAGTCCTCTATCGCTTCAAAAATGGGCATTACAACTTCTGAAGGAATATTCATATCCTTTTGGAGATCTCTTATCATTGGCATAGAAATCTGATCAATGGTTTTTCCTGATATAATAATATTAAACGCCTGATTTAACCTCGCTATACGAATGTTTTCAATTGTTTTTTCATGGTTTATAAGTCTGTTATGGACAATTCCGCCTCCAGCAACCACTACCACAAGCGTTCTTCTTTCGTTTATGTTTAACAATTGAACTGACTTTATAACTGTCTTTGATAGCTGAGGTGACATTACCACCGCAGTGTATCCTGTTATATTGGAGATAATATTACTGGCTCTCCTTATAAGCTGATTAATTTCCTCAATTTTCTCGTCCATAGCGTTTCTTATAATGACCATTTCACCCTTGGCGAGGCTATGAATCTGCATTAAATTTTCAACATAGAATCGATACCCTTTATCAGAGGGGATTCTTCCCGCAGATGTATGCGGCTGAGTAATATATCCTAATTCCTCCAAGTCAGCCATTTCGTTACGTATAGTTGCGGAGCCGAGGCCAAGTTCATGTTTTCTGGCAATAGTCCTAGAGCCTACAGGTTGCGCTGATTGTATATAATCATCGATTATGGATTTCAAAATGGTGCGTTTTCTTTCATTAAGCTCATTTTCCCAGACCATGACCTTCACCTCCGTTTCTTTTGTTAGCACTCTCATCTATTGAGTGCTAATATAAAAATATCATTGTACTTTCCCTTTGTCAAGTATTCATGGTTATAATTGTGATAAGGTTACAGTATGGCCTAAAATCATGAAATACCCGCGTATTTATACACGGGTATTATTTGTATTATAAGCACTCTATTATGTAATTAAATAAATCATCTTTGAATTATAATAGACATCCTGACACCTTCACCATTTATATTATCAGCTTCTAATCTACACTTTAAATGATTGAGCTTTTGTAGGTTCTCGGTATATTTATTATCTGACTTGAGTTCTTCCAAATCAGTAACAACATCACCGGTAATATCAATATGTACACTATTATTGTCTTCATAAGCAACTACTTCAATACTACCGATGCGTTTATTTCTATCACCATCTTTTTTGCTATATGCCTTCTCAAGAAGGAGCCAAATCAGATCTCCTAGTGGAAGGGCAATCCTGTCAGCGATCTCCTTATCTACCTCAATATTCTCACCCAGTGTTGAAAACATAACCTCCAGATGATTTTCCTCAATAACAGAACATACTAGTCTCGTAAGCTTCTGGAATGCATGCTGCAAGGTTACCATGCGTAATTCTTTAAGGATATTCCGTATATCTGTAATCAAGTGATAAGCTTTTGTAGACTCAATAGTAAGTGCATCATTGCTTCCGAAACGGAGAACAGCCTCATCTTTTACTGAATCGTACAAAGTGCTTACATTTTGTATGATTTCAATAATTTGATCTAATCTCTCCAAAGGAATCCGCACATATTGGTCTACAGAACCCGTATTACGGACTTTCTGCATGCGGATGGCTTTAATTATATCCGAGGCATCAACTTTTTTCTCTCTTAGTACAATTTCTCCAAACTTCATTTTATTGTTGCTACTGTTTTGCCTCTTAAGAACATCCTCAACTTCAGATTGGGCTAATGCTCCCTCTTGAACTAAGATTTCTCCTATTCGGCGGGATTCCCTTACCATAGGCTGACGAACCTCTATAAGTATATCATCTTTGTTGTTAGCAAGATTTTTTAAGTGGCGACCAACTTCCCCAAAAAACTTACTATCATCAATTATTTTAGGGTTATTGCTTATCTTTTTTATAAAATTAACAGAATCCAAAATCAGATTGATTATGGCTTTTGATATTACCGGACTATATTTTCTTACTACCTCCAGCAATTCTTCAGTTTCCACCGCAATTTTAGTGCCGGTAGCATTATTAAGAAGCCCCGAAAGACCTCTGATTGTATGGAAGCTACAATAAATAGAATTTAAACATTCTGTATTACCGGGATCCATTTCTAAATTTACAATTTCTAGCTCAATGTCATCTAAAATCTCCAGAATCTCTCCCAGAAAATCTTCCATATAGCTATTGCTGATTTCTGCAAGCCCCGGTACAACTAGGGCTATATCATTATCATTCTTTCTATCCAATAAGATCCCCTCCCCTTCAAAAATTATATTATTTATATTATATTAATTCAACAATAACTGCATTAGCTATGTCCATTCCTTTTTTTGTTAATCTTACCACAGTACCATCACGTTCAACAAATTTTTGTGATATTAGTTGCTCAAGTTTTTTGTCCTTTTTCTCCAAATCAATTCCAAACTCTTTTGAAAGCTTTAAAAAATCAATTCCCTCATTAAGGCGTAGCCCTAAAAAAATGCTTTCTTCCAGTTGATTTTCCTTTGTAAGACAGCTGTCTTCAGATAAAAACGGCTTTCTGCTTTTAATACCTTCGATGTACTTAGCAACGTCATTTATATTTGCATAACGTCTTTTATCATAATGCGAATGGGCACCTGATCCAACTCCGAGATATTCTCCCCTTCTCCAATAATTCATGTTATGCCGGCACATTAAATGAGGTTTCGAAAAATTTGATATTTCATATTGATATAAACCGGCTACATTAAAGCTATCAACGGCATAGTGATACATTTCTCTGTCAAGTTCATCTTCTGCCTCTTTAAGAATTCCTTTTTTCTTCATCTTGCCAAAAACAGTATCTTCTTCAATAAGTAAGCTATAACATGAAACATGAGCAAGATTTAAGGAAAGAACTCGGTTAATAGTATCCTGCCATTGTGTAAACGTCTGATTTGGAATACCAAATATTATATCGGCATTTATATTGTCAAATCCATGTTTTTGCGCGAGTTCTAAAGAAAATAAAAAATCTTCGCAGGTGTGAATTCTGCCAAGCTTTTTTAAGAGGTCATTTTGGAAGGCCTGTAGACCAATACTGAGACGGTTTAGTCCAAATGTCTTATATGACCTTAGCTTTTCGTCGGTTAGAGTACCCGGGTTGCATTCAATTGTACTTTCACAATCAGGCGAAACCTTATAATGTGAATAAACCGTATCCAGTATTTTAGATATATACACCTCAGGAATCAGAGACGGGGTTCCGCCTCCGATAAAAATAGTATTTACTTTTGGATTTTTGTATTCCTCTGACTTTATAATAAGCTCAGAAATAAGAGCTTCAACGTATTCCTCCCAATAATTTTCCATTCCCGGATAGGACGGAAAATCGCAGTAAAAGCATTTTTGCTTACAAAAAGGGATATGAATATATAGACCGATTTGCTTTTGATTCATGTATTATGCCTCTCAATATGTTAAGCACTGTCAGCTTATGTGTCCAGCTTCAACACACTCATAAATGCCTCCTGCGGCACTTCAACGTTACCAACCTGACGCATACGCTTTTTGCCTTCCTTCTGCTTTTCCAACAGCTTTCTCTTTCGCGAAATATCTCCACCGTAGCACTTGGCAATAACATCTTTTCTAAATGCTTTAACTGTTTCCCTGGCTATTATCTTATTTCCAATACATGCTTGTATTGGAATCTCAAACATTTGCCTAGGAATAGTATCCTTTAATTTTTCAGCCATTCTTCTTCCTCTGGTATATGCCTTATCTGTATGAATAATGAAAGAAAGTGCATCAACAACTTCATTGTTCATCTTTATATCAAGTTTAACAAGGCTCGATTCCTTATATCCTTTAAGTTCGTAATCCAAAGAAGCATACCCTTTGGTACGGGACTTCAATGCGTCAAAAAAATCATAAATTATTTCGTTAAGTGGCATCTCGTATTTCAGCATGGTTCTGGTAGCCTCCATATACTCCATGCCAAGGTATATTCCCCTGCGCTCTTGGCAAAGCTCCATTATGTTTCCGACATATTCTGTCGGTGACATTATGGTAACATTTACTATAGGTTCTTCCATACTTTCTATTACTGTTGTATCCGGCATATTTGTTGGGTTGTCCAGTTCAATAACCTCTCCGTTTGTTTTGTTTATTTTATAGATTACACTGGGTGCCGTTGTAATAAGATCAAGATTATACTCACGTTCCAGCCGCTCCTGAATAATTTCCATATGAAGCAAGCCAAGAAAACCACAGCGGAAACCAAAGCCTAAAGCCTTTGAAGTTTCAGGTTCAAACATTAATGAAGCATCATTTAGCTGAAGCTTTTCAAGAGAATCCCGAAGGTCACCATATTTAGAACCATCTATGGGATATATACCGCAGAAAACCATGGGAACAGCCTTTTTGTATCCCGGCAACGGTTCTTTAGCGGGGTTTGATGCGATAGTGATAGTATCACCTACGCGACAATCCTTGACATTTTTAATGCTTCCACAAATAAAACCAACCTCACCGACGAGAAGCTCTTCACTGGGAACAAGTCCTCCGGCTCTTAAATATCCTATTTCAGTTATTAAGAATTCCTTCCCAGTATGCATCATACGAATAGTATCACCTAGAACCGCTTTTCCCTCCATAACCCGAACATAGGCAACAACACCTTTATACGTATCATAATAGGAGTCAAAGACTAAAGCTCTTAAAGGCTTATTTTCATCACCATTCGGGGGTGGAATTATCTCGACTATTTTTTCTAAAACGCTGTCAATATTTATACCGTTTTTCGCTGATATTTGAGGCGCTCCCTTTGCTTCTATTCCAATTACATCTTCTATTTCCTGAATTATCTCATCAGGTCTGGCACCGGGAAGATCAATCTTGTTAATGACAGGCATTATCTCAAGATTGTGTTCAATAGCAAGATATACATTAGCCAAAGTCTGAGCTTCAATACCTTGTGAAGCGTCAACAACTAACACCGCACCCTCACAGGCAGCAATGCTTCTGGAAACCTCATAGTTAAAGTCCACATGGCCCGGGGTGTCAATAAGGTTTAGTATATACTCAATACCGTCTTGAGCTTTATAAACCATTCTGACTGCCTGTGCTTTAATAGTTATTCCACGCTCTCTCTCAATATCCATGTTGTCAAGAACTTGCTCATCCATCTCTCTTGATGTAAGAGCACCGGTTCTTTCCAGTAGTCTGTCTGCCAAAGTAGACTTACCGTGATCGATATGCGCTATTATGCACAAATTACGTATTCTTTTCTGTCTTTCAATTCCCATACTTTTAAAACTCCAGTAATAAGCATATTATTTCAAATTTTTATTAGTCTCTAATTATACCATAAGCATTTTTCCCGTACAATCACATCGTCCTGACAGAATTCAAGATTCATATATTTATTTATACCACATTTAAATGGTATGTCCGTCATAAATATATGCTAGGATAACACAGTTCCAATAAGGATTATAATGAATTCTAACCTGATTTTATCAATTTGTTTAGCAACCCTAGCCGGTCTGTCAACCGGTATTGGCGGTTTGTTGGTGGTACTCTTTAAAAGAACAAATACAAAACTTTTATCAATAATGCTTGGATTCTCAGCAGGTATTATGATTTATATTTCATTTGTTGAGCTTTACCAGGAATCTCAAACAAATCTATGTGGAATCCACGGCTTTGTTGGCGGTAAAATATTAACCGCTTTGTCATTCTTCTTTGGGATTACTCTCATGGCTTTAATAAATGAATTTATTCCCGAGCCTGACCATCCCCATAGAGCAAGAAAAATTGAATCTATAAATAATCCTGAGTTCTCCGGTAACAACAGGAACACCGGGAAGCTTCTCCGAACAGGTATATTCACTGCGATAGCAGTAACTCTTCACAATTTTCCCGAGGGTATAGCATCTTATGTTTCAACCATGAAGAGTTCCGCTCTGGGTGTGTCGATTGCTTTAGCTATAGCTATTCATAATATCCCTGAAGGAATAGCGGTTTCTATTCCTGTTTATTATGCCACCGGTAATAGAAAAAAAGCCTTCTTTGCTTCCTTTATTTCAGGTTTGTCTGAGCCATTAGGTGCTATAATTGCCATGGCTGTTCTTGGTCCATTGATTACCGACACAATGTTCGGAATTATCTTTGGAGTTGTTGCCGGAATAATGGTGTATATCTCTCTTGATGAGCTATTGCCAACATCAAGAGAATACGGAGAGCACAATCTTTCTATTCTTGGACTAATGTTGGGTATGGCGGTTATGGCCGTAAGCGTCATCTTTATTTTTTAAAAAAAATAATTAGCTCTCGTAATTTACCTTCTATTAAATCATGCTGAATATAATAGGTTCTGGTGATATTATGTATCAGTCTATGATTATAAATAGGCCGGTTTTACCGGCCCATTTGCACTATTCTTGTTCAAAGCTCGCACACTCGGTATCGCTCTCGGCAGTTGCCTCTGTTGGTTTGTTTTTTGCAACCTGTATATTCTCTAGGCTACACAAAGGTTCGCTTTTAGCGTGGAATCTGCATTCGGTTACCGAACATCCTATTGATTTATTAGACTTCAAGGATAACTCACCTCCACAATATATTATTGGTTAGGTGGCCCGGACTTATTCTATTATAATTATCTACAAATACTATTTTATTCCGATATCTTTTCTATAATGGGCATCCTTAAAGTGAACGGTTGAAACTGCCTCGTAAGCTTTTTCTCTGGCTTTTTCGATATCCTCAGCCACTGCAGTAACTCCCAAGACACGCCCGCCATTTGTATAAAACTTTCCGTTTTCTTTTTTCGTTCCCGCGTGAAAAGCCATAATATCTTCAAAACTTTTTATTGCATCAAGTCCTGTTATTTCATAACCCTTAACATAGTTTTCAGGGTAACCACCGGATGCCATAACAACACAAACCGCACAATTTTGCTTCCATGATATATCTATTGTTTCTAATTTTTCATCAATTATTGCATCAAAAATCTCCAGCAAATCATTTTTAAGTCGAGGAAGCACAACCTGAGTCTCAGGATCACCAAAACGAGCATTATATTCCAACACTTTAGGCCCATCAGGGGTTAGCATTAAACCAAAATACAAAATGCCCTTAAAAGGTCTTCTCTCATGATTCATGGCATTAATGGTAGGAATAAATATTTTCCTCATGCATTCTTCCTGAAGCTCTCCTGTATAAACTCTGCTGGGTGAAAATGCTCCCATCCCGCCTGTGTTAAGTCCTTGATCATTATCAAAGGCTCTTTTATGATCCTGTGAGCTAACCATGGGAACTATGGTTCTTCCGTCTGTAAATGTCAGAACAGATACCTCAGGCCCTGTCATGAACTCTTCCACAACAATCCTTTGTCCTGCCACTCCAAACTTCTTATCTTCCATAATTGACGTTACTGCCGCAATGGCTTCCTCTGTTGTATAAACGGTCTTTCCTGCTGGTCTTGGAATGTTAC
>CAYUZC010000033.1:0-12839 GCA_964449525.1 uncultured Ruminiclostridium sp. | reverse complement strand
TTAGTGCCGGGGTCGGTTGAAAGATATTCTGACATCCATTCCTCAGACAATACCGAGACATCTTGACTAATATCGGGGCTTGTTTTTGAGCCGCCGCTTTCCTTGTCATTTTTACCACTATCTTTTTCGCTTCCAACAATTCTATCATTATCTATCCACTGCCATATATATCCCGGCTTCCAAAGTCCGACAATAAGGGTAATGATTAGCACAACTGCAACCCCGGAAAAGATAAGAGCATTTTTGGATTTTCGAACGGGGCGGGCTGAATAGATTTGCTGCTGCTGAATCTCGGAGGCAGTTGGCATTGGCCGCCCACAGGACATACAATAAAAAGTATCGGGATAGTTAAAAGTACCGCAGCTGGGGCAAGCTATTGACTGTGTTTGTATAGAAGATACTGTATGCGGGACAGGTCTACCACAAGTTATGCAATTGGTGCTGCCTTCAGGAACATTCCCTCCACAGCCGGGACATGAAAACCCGGGAGCGGATTTAATAATATGCTTATTTGCAGCTCCACATATGCCGCAAAATTCATTACCCGGTTTCAGTTCATTATTACATTTTATACATCTTGCCATGCTAACCTCCTCATTTAGAGAAAATGAATTCTTATGTTATTTTGAATTAGCTCCTTATGCACTCTGAACGAAGAATCTGTTACATAATACTGCTCAATTTAATTATAAAAGCATTAACTATGTGTTTGGGACTTATGACATAAGAAATCATTGACAAATTAATAAAAGTGTCATTGTCAATTTTAATTTGAGATAGCAAATAAGGTATGATAATCTGATTAAAGGATTACAATTAATACTTTAATGCCACGAGGAGGTAACAGTATGAAGACCTTTGATATTATTGTTATTGGAAGTGGTGCAGGGCTTATGGTTATGGAAGCGGCTCTTGCCAGCGGTATGTCCTGCGCAATTATCGAGAAGTCCAAATTTGGCGGAACATGTCTTACAAAAGGCTGCATTCCGTCAAAAATACTTGTTTATCCTGCCGATCTGGTTCGTGAGTCAGAAAAAGCAGAGCGAGTAGGCATTAGTTTTAGTAAACCAATAATTGACTGGGCTAAAATTTCGGAACGAATGTGGAAGCAGATAAACCATAGTATTAAGATGGAAAAAAGCCTCAAACAGGTTGAAAATCTGCAGGTATATAACGGAATAGCTGAGTTCACAGGCAAAAAAACCATACGGGTAAAATATGAAGATGATAGCTTTTCAGAGGAAATTCAAAGTGACCTTATTATCATTGCAACCGGTGCAGAGTCTTTTATTCCGCCAATAAAGAATATTGAGCAAACGGGCTATATAACATCCGAAACCTTTTTTGGAGATAAGTTCCCTGAGAAACCATGGCCCCGCTTGATAATAGTGGGTGGCGGTGCTATAGGGGCTGAGTTTGCTCATATTTTTTCTGCCTTTGGAACAAAAGTCACAATTGTTGAAATGAGACCACGTATTCTCACCGCTGAAGAAGAGGAAATTAGTAAGGCTGTTAAAACCGAATTTGAGAACAACGGAATTACAGTGTTGACTAACAGTAAAGTGATGGATTCGGGTAGAAACGACAAATTGAAAACCTTGACTCTGGAAAATACAGTTACCGGAGAAAGAAAAGTAATTGAGGCCGATGAGATATTCATTTCCTCGGGAGTACGCTCAAGTACCTATGCATTACAGCTTAATAATACAGATGTCAAAACCGATGAAAAAGGTTGGGTAAAAACAAACGAGTTTTTAGAAACCACCCAAAAAGGGATATATGCAATAGGCGATATAAACGGAAAATATCAGTTCAGACACAAGGCAAATTATGAAGCGGAAATCCTTATACAAAACTTATTTACCCAGGACGAAAAAAGAAAAGCTGTGTACAATGCAGTTCCGTGGGCTATATTTACATGGCCGCAAGTGGCCCATGTGGGTTTGACAGAAGCAGAAGCAAAACGTCCCGGTGAAAAATGTTGGATTGGCAAAAATTATTATTCCCAGATTGCCGGTGGTATAGCTCTTGGTATAAGCAAAGACTCGTGCGATAACGGATTTGTCAAGATTATTGTAGGCGAGGGAGACACCATACTCGGTGTGCATATAGTTGGACCCCATGCGTCAATTCTTTTGCAGCCTTTTGTATATTTAATGAATGCAAACTATAAATGTGAAAGAAAACGGATAAATGAAGATCGAAAACTGATGTATCCACCACTTGGAAGTTTTACACCAATCAATGATTCTATGGTTATTCATCCTTCACTAAATGAGCTGACCGCTTGGGTTATTGATAATATTGACTGGGGCGAAGAAGATTAGATTATTCATAAGCCCTAAATTAAATTATTGCGAATGAGTGACTATCTAATAAACCTATGATAAAGGAAGAGAGATATATGGAGATACCATCATACCTTGTAAATGAGCATTTTGATGATCGCTATTTCGATGTTGTAAATGCTCTGAACGAAGCACAACAGATACATTTTATAAATAATAATCTTATTGAAAGAATTAAAAAGTCTATAGATGAGAAAAATCATCTGATAATAGGAGAGACAGGCTTTGGTGCGGGACGAACTGTTGTTGCCCTAATGGAGTTTATAAAAAATAATAATTTAAGCAATGTCTATATTGAATATTACTCTGTTGAATTATATCCCATTACACCACTAAGGATGGAAAATATCCTTAGTGGTTTTAAAAATCGTGTTCAAGGGGAGATAGATGCGCTTATAAAAGCCTATGAGAGTATTGATACGCAGGTACCGGGATGGCACCGGGTCGAAATAAATCAAGTCTTTGGAACCATTGAACTTAATCTGTGGATTGGAGAAGCCCTCGAAATGGTACAGACTTTGGAAAAGTCTTGTGATGTGTGGTTCTTGGATGGGCATGGCCCGAAAAAGAATCCTTCAATATGGAGGCATGAATTACTGATGTTAATAGGAGAAAAAACAAAAACCGGAGGAACTTGTTCATCTTTCACTGTTGCGGGTGCTGTGCGACGTTCTCTTGCTGAAGCGGGATTTACCATTAATAAGCTGCCGGGGTGCGGAGGCAAGAATTTTGTGCTTCATGGGATAAAAAATCCGATTCTAGATTCTATTTGATCTATAGACCTGTTTTTAAAATTGAGAGGGGAAAAATATAAACATTTTAATGTAAAAAAATATAAAATTATAGACAATATGTTAAAAGTAATATAATATATGTAATAACAAGCTGTGTAAAATATGACATAAGGTGGTAAACTATGTCACAAATTAGATTAGTTATTGCAGATACAGATTACTTATTTCTGGAAAAGATCAGTACATATCTTCAAAATAATAAAGCTTCCGGCTTCTCTTTGGAATTATTCACAGATAAAAATAAGCTTGCCGATTGGTTCCGAAATAGTGGAAATGCAGATCTGGTGATTATATCCTCTTCTCTATATAATGAGTTAGACGAAAAGCCTGAGAATAAGAATGTCTTCCTCTTACGTGACTGTGCAGAAAGTCTGGTGCCCCAAGGCATAAAAGGTATGAATAAATACAGCCCTGCAGATCAGATCATGAAGGAAATCTTATCCTTATGTGCAGAATACATACCAAGAGATATCAATAGTGAGAAAAGAAACGGACAAATTAACCTGATTTTGTATGCAGATGGTAGCGATGCTTTAAACCCTATTGCACAGGGACTTACATATATCAACGCTTCAAGGGGTAAGAAGGTCCTCTATATGAGTCTGGACGAATTTTCAAATACTGAATTATATTTTAATAGCGATAACACAAAGGGTTTAAGTGAGATGCTCTATTATGCCAAGTCAAAAAAAGATAATTTATCGCTTAAAGCTGAAGTTTGTACATCATTAGATGTATCAACAGGTGTTTATTTTATGAAAGGCCACAATAATCCTGAGGATGTTAAAAATCTGAATGAGGAAGAATTATCTGCTCTGATAAAAGCAGTGCAAAGAAGCTCGCCATATGAAGAAATAGTCATTTCAAGAGCTTTTTTAACAGATTCTATCACAATGAAACTTCTAAATGAGGCTCACAGAATTTATATATCAGCTTTAAACTACCCGTCTTCATTAAATAGATTACAAAAAATCGGAAGTCTAATAAGAAGATTTGAAGAAGAAAAAGGATATAAACTTAACCAGAAGGTTGTTTTTTGTATATGCTCTGTTAACAATTGCCAAATGCCGGTCAATGCTAATATTTCGGATATTAGAATCATTAATTTGCCATGCTCGGATAATAGAGATGCGAGGTCATCTCAGCCTTCAAATGAATATCTTACAGCTCTCGAATCCGCTTTGAATAAATTTGAGGAGTATTTAAATGGCAAGGATTTCTGAAATAATTAAGGAGATAAGAAAAGAAGTCGCATTAAGCACTGATTCCACCTTGAATTATAATGCGGAGGAATTTGATAATAAACTTTTGGAGCAAATAGAGTTTATATGCTTTTCAAAAGACTTAACTAAATCCTTTAGTGTTGTAGAAATTAAATATATTGTTGACACCATATTTAATCAAATGCGCAGACATGATGTTATTGAGCCTCTTATAAAAGATCAAAGCATTACCGAAATCATGATAAACGGTCCCAAACAGGTTTTTATTGAAAAAAGCGGAATGATTCTTGAGACAGATATTGTCTTTGAAAATAAAGAAAGGCTTGAGGACCTTATACAAAACATGGTGGCACGGGTAAACCGCAGCGTAAATGAAGCGGATCCAGTTGTGGATGCAAGGTTGGAGGATGGATCAAGAGTGAATGTGGTATTGCCTCCTATAGCTTTAAACGGCCCTTTGGTAACCATACGGAAATTCCCCGAAAAACCTATGAATATAAATGATTTAATCCATTATGAGTCCATAACTAAAGATGTTGCTTTGTTTCTGGAAAAGCTGGTTAAAGCCAAATACAATATTTTTATTTGCGGAGGAACCGGATCGGGCAAAACGTCATTTTTAAATGCTTTATCTTCGCTGATACCCAAAGAAGAAAGAATAGTAACTATCGAGGATTCAGCCGAGCTTCAGCTTTTCTCCATCAAAAATATTGCCAGACTTGAAACCCGTAACGCGAATACCGAAGGCAAGGGAGAGATAAATATGAAAGCGCTTATTAAGACTTCCTTGCGGATGAGACCGGAGCGGATAATTGTAGGGGAAGTGCGTGGGGAAGAAGCCTTGGACATGCTACAGGCAATGAATACAGGCCATGACGGCTCAATGTCAACAGGTCATGCAAACTCGACTCTTGACATGCTTTCACGCTTGGAAACCATGGTCTTGATGGCAGCTCCTTTGCCCCTTGAAGCAATTAAAAAGCAAATTGCCTCGGCCTTGGATATTATAATTTTTCTTTCCAGACTGAGGGATTATACCAGAAGGGTCTTGGAAATTACAGAGGTTATCGGATATAAAGGCGGAGAGATACTGCTAAATCCGCTTTATCAATTTGAGGAAACAGGCGAGACCAAAAACGGTAGAATAGTCGGACACCTCAAAAGGACAGGTAATCCTTTGGTGAATATGATTAAGGCAAAGCAAAGAGGTGTTGAGCTTGATTAAAAATAAGACTATACAGCCTCAATATGATGTATATGAGATGGAACCGGAAGAACTGATAATTACATTGCTTTTGGCCATGGGGACATGCTTTGTGGTGGGGATGATTTTCTATGAAAACATAATTTTGGCTGCAATTTTGTCATTGATAGGTATTTTATATATCCCCTTTCGAAAGAAGGAACAGCTTCGTAAGAAAAAAGAAGTATTAACAATCCAGTTTAAAGATACTCTTTATTTTCTCTCGGTTTCATTATCAGCCGGAAAATCAATAGAAACGGCCATGTTAGATACATATAAGTCCATTCTTGGTATATACCCCGATAAGGCCAGCGATATCATTAAGGAGCTTGAAATAATAAATCAGAGGATTCTTATGAATGAACCTATAGAAAAAGTTTTTTATGATCTGGCCAAGCGGAGCAAGATTGAAGATATCAAAAGTTTTGCTGATGTTATTATGATTTCGAAACGTGCCGGAGGAAATTTGATTGAGGTAATAAAAAACACTTCTGATACCATCAGAGAAAAAGTAGAAATTCAAAATGAAATTGAAAATCTTATTGCCGGAAAGAAGTTCGAACAAAAGGTTATGAGTATTGTACCCTTCGGTTTAGTACTTTTTCTCAAAAGTTCAAGCTCTGATTATTTAGAGCCTCTTATGGCTACAACCTTTGGGCACATAATAATGACAATAGCGCTAGCAATGATATTATTGGGGCTATTTATCGGTCAGAAAATTATGAAGATAGAGGTGTAATCAATGACTACTATTTGCGGGATTGTATTAGTTATTACAATATTTGTTTACGGTTATTTTCAGTGTATTTCATACAAAAAGTATATAGATTTTTTCGCACCTCTGGATAACAAAACATATTCATATAAAAAGTTCCTTCCGGGTTGTCTGGGAATTGTTGAAATACTAAAGCTCTCGGGGGCAGGTAGATATCAGACAAGGCTTAATCAGAAGCTTGTAATGATTTATGGAAGCCGATACATATCATATTATACAAAGGTTCACTGGTCCACTAAAATTTTATACTTATTTTTGGGTGTTATAATAGGCACTCTATTTTGTCTTCTCGACTCCTCAGATTATTTGATGCTACTTGTTATTCCCTTTGCAGGCATGGGCCTATTTTTTCTGGTTGATAATAATCTGGACAATCAATATAAAGAACGTAAATTTCAGTTAGAAAGAGACTTTCCTAATTTTATAAGCAAGCTTATATTATTGGTAAATGCAGGGCTAAATGTAAGACAGGCTATAGATAGGATTGTGTCCGACAATGATAAATCAGCACCTCTTTACAAGGAACTTCAGTGTGTAGTATTAGATGTTCAGGCCGGGGCTCTTGAATATGAAGCATATATGGATTTTTCAGAGCGATGCAAAATAAAACAGATAACGAATTTTGTAAGTATAATTCAGCAGAATATGAAGCTTGGCGGAAATCAAATGCTATTTGAACTTAAAAGAATGGGAACAGAATGTTGGGAAATGCGGAAAAACGTAGCCAAGCAATTGGGAGAAAAAGCATCATCAAAGTTAATGATTCCGCTCTCAATTATGTTTCTGGCTGTGGTTCTGATTTGTGTGGCACCGGTTATTCTTGAGTTTAGGAGCGCTTTTTAAATGAAAACAGGTAAGAGGCCATTGAGAAGCGGAAACTCAACATTGGAATATACAATATTAATGTCAATTGTTTTTATTTGTGTATTTATATGCATTGTGATTTTTTTAATTCTATATCAAAAGGCGCTTGTGCAAAATATGGCGGAGGACGTTGCGCAGAGCCTCTCCAGACAATGGGGTTATAAGCCACTACCTATAGATGAAGTAAATTCAGGCGTATATAAAAAAGACACATATGAAAGCAGAGAAGTATATTGGAATTTAAAGATATTATTCAGTAGAAAAAAGGAGGAAGTAGCCAAAGAATATATAGAAAAAAACCTTAAGGGTATTGGTCTATTAAAACCATATATCCCGGAGAACGATTCGGACAATGATATTAAATCTAATACCATTGTAGATGTTGATATTAAGCCAGGGTTGCCCGCTATATTAAATGTTGATATCAAAGTAGCTTATGAAATGCCGATGAAGAACCTTTTTAGGTTAATTGGTATCAGAGAATTCCTGGTTATTGAAGGCTATGCCCGGTCGTTGGTATACGATCCTAAAGACATGATTAATACAACAGATTATATTTATCAATTAATAAGAGCTACAGACTTATATCAGAATTTCATGAAGAAAATTGAACCCTTGAAAAAGAATCTAGATAAATTATTAAATGGACAGGAAGGTTAGTATGTTCTTAAAACCCCGAGGAAGTATAACAGTGTTTTTATGTATAGTCCTTGCAGTGCTGATTCCGCTTTCTTGCATGTTAATTGACTTAACCCGCTATTCGTTGGCAAAGAAGCAGGCAAAAACTGCTCTTAAAACCTGTACGGAATCTGTGTTGGCTGCCTATGACAGACAACTCAAGGAGCAGTATGGGCTTTTTGCGGTATACCCGAGAGATGTTGAAAACATGGAAAGAGAGATATATGAGCTTCTTTCAAGAAACTTGAATACCGAATCAGCAGTAGATGGGTTTTCTGACCTTTATGAGTTCAAGGTTCTGAGTGTGGAAGCCGTTCCCTTTTATAATTATAGTGAACCTTTTGTACTTCAGCAGCAGGTAGCGGAATTCATGAAGTATAGAGCTCCTGTACAGGTGATTCAAGAATTCTATGAAAAAATAAAGGTTATGATGGGCCTTATTAAAGAAGGGGATATGATAGAGCAGAAGATGACCCTTGATAAGCTCATGAACGATATAAGAAGCGACCTTGTTAATATATATTGCATGATTAAGGATGAACTTATCAAGTTTAATTATATTGTAGAAAATCCCAGTGTTACGTTGAAAAATAAATCAGTTTCCGGTATATCACAAATAGTAAAAAGCGCTGAAGCATCTATAAAAGTAGCAAACGATCTTGTTTTACCCATAAAAGAAGCCAGAGAAGGGCATAACGCAATTTATGAAGACTATATAAATGCAAAGAAAGAATGTGATAACTTAAAGAACAATCTTGACAGGTTATATGAAAAGCTGGACAACAAAAGAGCTACCTTGGCAGATTTAGTGGTAAAGGCTTCTGAATCAGGGGACGAAGAGTCTGATTCATCGAAGGATAGCGGAAAGTCAGATTCTTCAGACGATAAAAAAATAACAGCACTGGAGTCCGAAATCTCAAATTTGGAAGATGAGTGCGATTTGATAAGTGCGTCCTATGATGCTGCCTATAATATATTTGCACCTCTGGAAAAAGAAATAAACGAATATAAGAAGACAATTGATGACGGGCTTACGACTGTTATCAAAAGTCTTAATCAAGCCCAATATGATAATGATAACGCAATAAGCGAGCTAAGTACAGTTATGAACCATATATCAGAGCATTTAACTTACCATGCCGATATAATAAAACTGATAGATGAGCTAGCCCCAAAATTATCTCAGCTTGAAAAAGATTCGGAATCATTAAAAAAAGATGCAGATGATTATGAAAGTAGCGTTTCAGATAGAGTTAAGGGGAGCCTGGAAGTACAATTAAATTCCATTAAAGTGGAGACCTTTACAGAAGTAAGAAACAGACTGTCTTTGAATCTTGAGAAGTTAGAATCCTGGAATCAGTTTATAAATGATTATTTTATAGTTCTCAGTAACGGTTCTAAAGACCTTGAATATGTGTTAAAAACAGCCAACGAGGTGAAGGAAAAGCCACATAACAAGAATAAGGATTATCAAGGCTATGGCGGATATGGTGATATTACTGCAGGTATAACTATCTTAGAAAGTAATCTATCAGATTTAAAAGCTTTAGGTCAAATGATAAGCTACTATGAAATACCGGTTTATAATCTGGAACCAAAAGTAAATTCAAATGAAATAAAATCCTTTAATAAGTGGTTCAATACCAAGTATTTAGGTGTTAAGGAAAAGAAAGAACAATCTGAAGATGATGCAGCTCTGAATGAGGTAAGGAATGGGATAGGTGGATTTGCAGATGAGGCGGCAAATCAAGAGGATGATACTAGCATTTTTGATGGAATCAACGGAAATCTTGAAAATATCAGCGAAAGATATTTGAATCTTCCTTCAATAAAGGGGGCAACCAGTTCTGATGAAGCATTGCTTAGAATAGGCAAGGCAATTTTAGAATCAAGTAATAATAGTATAATCAATGAAAATCCCTTTGAACAGCCTGTTGAAGGTTTGGACACTGTTAACGAAGAAGAGAAAAATTTTTTTGACTATGAGATAGAACGAATAAAAGAATTACTGGAAATAATAAAAAATGTGGTTTCCAATGGTGCAGAGAGCCTTATTGAAAGCCTTTACATGAATGAATATATCGTTTCTGCTTTCAAATGTGTCACAGCAGTTGACGGAATTGAGCATGATATAGGCTGGGGAAGACCTCTTGATAAAACCTTTTTAAAACAAGCCGAGGTCGAATACATCCTTTTTGGGAATAAATCAGAAAAAGAAAATATGGAATGTATTAAACGAAGTATCTTTGCTATACGCCTATTATTTAATTTGCTTCATGTTTATACCGACCCGGACAAAGTTGCTACAGCATTGACCTTAGCAACTGCGATAGCAGGCTGGACTATTTTTGGTATTCCTATAGTGCAGAATTTTATACTAATTGCCTGGGCGGGGATGGAATCATATGTTGATACTGATCTTCTTATTAAGGGCAAATCGGTACCATTAATTAAAACCTCAGCCTCTTGGTGCCTAGGAGCGGACAAAGCTGTGAGCAAATTAAAAGAAATACTGACCAAAGACATTAGAAATTTTGTCACAGATAAAATTGAGGATAAGGTTAATCAGGCTTCTGATGCGGTAGAAGAGACTGTCACAGGAATTATTAACGGTAAAATAGATCAAGCCTTCGCACCCTTTGAAAAGGGATTAACCGAATTAGTCGGTGAACCGGCAGAAAGTGTTGACTCTGATATGGAAGGCTTGATTAATCAAGCAATAAACGAGTATATCAGCAGCTTAAAATTCGACGACCTGGATAGCTTTACTTCAAATCTAGATACAGTGGTTAGAAATCTTATCTCAGATGTTTCCGACAAACTAAAAGCTTATGCACCTGAAAAGCTAGCACAGTTTAAGAGTGAGATAAAAGAGAAAATAAGAGAATTCATTTTTGAATCCGAACAATACAAGAAGCTAAAGGATAAGCTCCAAAAGCTGGGAACTGATTTATTGGATAAGGGAATAGATGCAGCTTCTGAGCAGCTTGATAAAGTTATCGGAGTAGCCGGGAAAAGCGGTAGGAATAATATCACAGGAAGACTTATTATGATGGATTATGTCGATTATCTGCGCCTTATGTTATTAGCAGTGCCTGCCGAAACAAAATCGCTGAGAACAGCCGACCTCATGCAATTAAATATGCAGGAGGTAGCGGAAAACTATGATATTTCTATGGATCAATATAAAACATACATTTTTATCAAGGCTGAACTGGATTTTGACGTATGGTTTGCACCGAAGTGGATATTCAAAAATGGTGATTCGGGGATGATTTCGGTTGAGTGGAGTCAGGGTTATTAAAACTGCATGGAGAAGAATAAATGGCAGTGCCACAATTGAGGCAACAATTGTATTGCCTTTCTTTCTAATTGTCTTTTTTTCATTCGCGTATATAGTCCGTATTTTTTTTACTTATAATACAATGCAAGATGCACTTTCCGAGGTCGGACGAAGGTATGGAAATATGAGTTATTATTATCATGTTACCGGCCTGAAGGATTATTCTGATGCATTAAATACAGAAGCTGATGAAGCAGAAAGTACATTATCAGGCCAACATGATGTTTTGGTAAATGCTTTTAATGACTTTAATGACACCGTTTCCGGAGCTAGCGGACAAACGGTCTCTCTTGATAGCATTATGGGCGTTTTGGAAGAGTCAGGTGATTTAGCTAATGCATCATTAGATGTAAGTGATTTGGTCCAAACCGTAATTGCTGACCCAAAGGCAGAGCTGAGATTAATTGTTACAGTATTCGCCAGAAAACTTAGTTACAAGATTACAAATGGGATTGTTGGTCTTATGGCCCGGGGGAGTTTGGGCAGAGAGCTTGAAAAAAGGGTTAATACCAATAAGGATGATCCTGCGCTGGCATTGGGTATAAAAGGTGGTCTTAGTGGATTAGATTTTAAACAAACAAATATTTTTGGTGATTCAGAGTCAATGGAATTTGTAGTGAATTACAGTGTTAGAGCTCCTGTTTCATTTATGTTTCTGCCAGACATCAAGCTTTCTAATAGAGTAAAAATTATAGCATGGACGGGGGGAAGAGGGAAGTCTGTTAAAACTTCAGAAAAAGAAGATAATGATAAGGAATCAAGTATATGGACAAAAATGGACAATGACAAAAAATATTGGGACCGTGGCCTTGAAATTGAGAAGCTGGAGACAGAAAAAATAATAAATTCTGCGGGAAATGGAGTAGACGTAAAAGCTACATCAAACAAATATCCCGTTATAGATGCATACATATTTAATAACTCCCAAAAAACTGTCGAATATTATGATATTTTCACGCTTAATCCATTTATGAAAACATATAGCGAAAAACCATCGGCGATAAAGAGTGAAATAAAGAAGCACGGGAAAAGGCTTTTAGAATTTGAGACTCCGGATTTTCTTAGAGAGGCTGAAATTGAAAACATAAATAGAGTGGTTATAATGGTAATCCCCGAGAACTCAGGCGAATATGCCGTTGAACAGTATCAAAAGGCAAAGCAAGAATTAGCCAAATATCAGGTAGAGGTAAGGCTGGTCAAGGGGTACGGCACTTATGAAGCTGCTGCGGAGGATGAAGCGCCTGCAGAAGCAGCATAAAAACGAGGAGGGTTTTATATGGAAAACATAAACCAAAGCTATGATATTATTTATAAGAATTTAGCCGGCAGAAATCTTATGGTATATATCTTTAAAAGCGAAGACGAGTTATTGAATTATCAATTAGGGATGCTTGCAAACAACCGTATTAATGGACTTTTAAAAAGTGATGTGATTAGGATAAATGGTGAAATCCATCTACAGTATGATATAACTTCACTTGTCCCTATAAAAAAGCTGTTTGAAAGAAAAAAATTAAGCAGAAAAGATTTTATCTATCTAATTGAGCAAATATTTGAACTCCTGGGAATGA
>CAYUZC010000032.1:1466-12892 GCA_964449525.1 uncultured Ruminiclostridium sp. | reverse complement strand
CTGAGGTAGCTGCCATCTTTCCTATTACTCCGTCATCACCCATGGCAGAGATGGTGGATGAATGGTCAGCTCATGGTAAAAAAAATATTTTCGGACAAGAAGTTAAGGTAGTGGAAATGCAGTCTGAGGCCGGAGCTGCGGGTGCTATGCACGGCTCCCTTGCAGCAGGCGCCTTAACTACCACCTATACAGCTTCACAGGGACTTCTACTCATGATTCCGAACCTTTATAAGATGGCCGGCGAGCTACTTCCCGGAGTATTACATGTCTCTGCAAGAGCAATTGCTACCCATGCCCTGTCTATTTTTGGAGATCATCAGGATGTTATGGCATGCCGCCAGACCGGTGTAGTTATGCTTGCCTCATCCAATGTCCAAGAGGCTATGGATTTAGGATGTGTCGCTCATCTAGCCTCTATTAAGGCAAGACTTCCTATCCTTCACTTTTTTGACGGCTTCAGAACTTCCCATGAAGTACAGAAAATAAATGTAATTGACTATGAAGATATCTCAAAAATAGTAGATTACGATGCTATAAATGAATTCAGATTCAGAGGGCTTAATCCGGAACATCCCGTGGTAAGGGGAACCGCTCAGAATCCGGACATATATTTTCAAGGACGTGAAGTCCAGAACAGGTTTTTTGATAATGTTCCCGATATAGTATCAGATTACATGAAGCAAATAAAAGAGATTACAGGCCGTTGTTATTATCCTTTCAACTACTACGGAGCCACCGATGCCGAAAATGTGATTGTTGCTATGGGTTCGGTGTGTGATACAATTCAGGAAACCGTTGATTACCTCAATGGGCAGGGTGAAAAGACCGGATTACTGAATGTACATCTTTATCGTCCATTTTCAGAAAAGCACTTCTTTGAGGCTATGCCTAAGACAGTCAAGAAAATTGCGGTTTTAGACAGAACCAAGGAGCCTGGGGCACTGGGGGAACCCCTATATCTGGATATAGTTAAGATTTACCAAAAACAAAATATCAGGCCTGATATTGTAGGCGGCCGTTATGGCTTAGGTTCAAAAGATACAACTCCATCCCAAATGATAGCTGTATTTAAAAACCTAAAAGAAGAATCCCCCAAAGACAACTTTACCATTGGGATTGTGGACGATGTAACATTTCTTTCCTTGGAAGAAGAGGATATTGTGGACACAACCCCTGAAGGCACTGTCAGTTGCAAGTTCTGGGGTTTAGGTTCTGATGGTACGGTCGGAGCAAATAAAACTGCCATAAAGATTATAGGAGACAACACAGATAAATTCGTACAAGGATACTTTTCCTATGACAGTAAAAAATCCGGTGGCTCTACCATATCTCATTTAAGATTCGGTCCAAGCCCTTTAAGATCGCCCTATCTTGTTTATCACGCAGATTATATTGCCTGTCACAATAAATCCTTTGTCTATAATTTTGATATATTAAAGGGACTAAAAAAAGGCGGAACCTTTGTACTAAACTGTCCTTGGACAGAGGTAGAGCTTGAAGAGCAACTCCCGGCTTCAATTAAGCGTTATCTTGCTCAAAATGATATTAAGTTTTATATAATTGATGCTATTTCCATAGCATCTGAAATTGGCCTTGGGAATCGTATAAACATGATTATGCAGGCAGCTTTTTTTAAGCTGGCTAACATCATTCCTGTAGATGAAGCAGTAAACTATTTAAAAAAATCCATTGAGGGAATGTATGGTAAAAAAGGCCAAAGAATAGTAGATATGAACAAGGCTGCAGTTGATGAGGGAATTAAAGCTTTTATTGAAATTAAAATACCGGATACATGGAACAATGCAGATGATAAATCTTTCCAAGAAAAAGACGAGCCGGAATTCGTAAAAAACATCCAAAGGATGATGGCCAGGAACGAAGGTGATGAGCTTCCCGTAAGTGCATTTGAGAATATGGAGGATGGCTCCCATCCTTTAGGCACAACTCGTTATGAAAAGCGTGGAATAGCTGTACTGCTACCTCATTGGGATATTGAGAAATGCATACAATGCGGTCAATGCTCATATGTTTGCCCCCATGCCACCATTCGTCCCTTTGTACTTGATGAGGAAGAAGTCAAAAATGCTCCTAATAGTTTTGAAACCAAGAAGGTTGCGGGTAAAGATTTGGAACATTTATCATGGCGCATACAAATATCTCCTTTGGACTGTACGGGTTGCGGTAATTGTGCTGACATATGCCCCGCAAAGGGAAAGGCTTTGATTATGCAGCCGGCTGAAAAATTGATAGATAATCAAAGCGAAAACTGGGAGTTTGCATTAACAGTAAAGAACAAAGCAGGTATACTCAATACCAAAACAATTAAGGGAAGTCAGCTATTACAGCCATGCCTTGAGTTTAATGGAGCATGTCCTGGCTGTGGAGAAACTCCGTATATTAAGCTGCTTACTCAACTCTACGGTGACAGAATGATGATAGCCAATGCTACGGGCTGTTCATCCATCTGGGGTTCAAGCTCACCTTCAATAGCTTATAGTACAAAAACTGACGGCAGAGGTCCGGCTTGGGCAAATTCTCTTTTTGAAGACAACGCAGAATACGGATATGGTATGTACCTTGGTGTAAAGCAAATAAGAGAAAAGCTTGCAGACCTTGTTAATGAGGCCCTCAGTACTGATATTAATGATGATGTACAAGCCGTCTTAAATCACTGGTTAGAAAATATTGATAATGGAGATCTATCTGTTTCCGCATCAGACGCTTTAATTAAGATACTCGAGAATTCGGAAAATCTCTCCAATCCTGTATTAGCTAAAATTTTTGAGCTGAAGGATTTTCTTGTTAAAAGGTCATTCTGGATAATAGGCGGCGACGGATGGGCTTATGACATTGGCTATGGTGGACTTGACCATGTTCTTGCCTCAGGTGACGATGTAAACATCTTCGTTATGGATACTGAAATCTATTCAAATACAGGCGGGCAGGCTTCAAAAGCAACTCCTACCTCAGCCGTAGCCAAATTTGCCGCAGCCGGTAAAAAAATTAAGAAAAAGGATTTGGGACTGATGGCTATGAGCTATGGTTATGTATATGTAACACAAATAGCTATGGGTGCTAATATGAATCAGACAATTAAAGCAATTGCTGAGGCTGAAAGTTACAAGGGACCATCCTTAATAATTGCATATTCGCCATGTATTAGCCACGGTATTAAAACCGGTATGGGAACAAGTATGTTACAGGAAAAGCGCGCTGTTGAAGCTGGATATTGGCATTTGTACAGATATAATCCAATGCTTGCCGAAGAAGGTAAGAATCCTTTTATCCTTGAATCTAAAGAACCGTCAAAACCATATAAGGATTTTATTACAGGAGAGGTAAGATATTCGTCACTAAAAACCGTATTCCCTGATATAGCTGATGAAATGTATGAAATATCTGAAAAGCACGCAATGGAGCGCTACAATAATTATAATGACCTCGCCCATTACCGAAATCAAAGATTTCGAACGGGCCCCGAGTCATTGAAACTCGAGTAATACAGTACTTCCATTTAGTATTTTAGAGGTAGGGTAATTTTTATTCTCGTTATAAGCGCATGGCAGAGCAGTAATAGAAATAAGATGTGCCAAAGATGAAATTATTTCTCTTTGGCACATCTATCACTCATTTTTCGTTTGAATCCACATGTTCTTTAGCATTATCAACCTGTTCTTCGCTGGGCATCGTCACTTTTGATACTTGTTTAGTAGCTTCAATATTTGCCCATGCTGCTGTATCATGCTTCTCAATGGGTGTAGCCATATATTTTTCCTTGTATCTATTATCTGCCATGAAAACTCCCCCAAACAGTATTTATTGATATTTTCATACTGCCCAAGTTAATATTCAAGTATTCACAAAAAGTGTTTGTTGCTTTTTCTTAATTTATTAAATTTCTGTTTTCCAAAGACCATGAATATTGCAATATTCATATATACTTATGTTATATGCCTTTTTTTCGGTGCATACAAAGTTGCAAGGCTGCCCTTCGCAATTTGGGATTTCTCCTTCTTCGTCTGTATATGGAACTTTTTCTTCTTCAAAACGATATTTAAATTTAGCCTTTGGTTCCATTCCGGGCTTCAAGTGTTTTATTTCAATCTTATCATCTGCAACCAAGGCAATCCACTCTATATAATGTTCAGGCACCATTGGATGAAGTACTGAGCCCACTTCTACTTTTATGGTATTGTTATTAACCGAAACATCCGGTACATGCTTTTCTTGGGAAGCATCCACTGTGTTTGCAACCATTTTCGTCATTTCCTGTCCACAACATGTTAATGTTCCGCCGCCTGTTTTAATTAATGCGACAACATTACCACATTTCTCACACCTATAAAATAATTCACGCATTTGTATCGCCTTCTTTCCTTCTTAATCTATATATTATATGTTATTACCTCAAAACCACCGATATTAAACAGGAAAACTATTCCTTTTGTAAGGCAGTAACACAAGAATGTAATCTGGCATGAAAATCAACAAAACAATGTTATTCATTAAGGTTTTGCCTTATTCTTCTTACCATAAAACACCTTAATAAGAATAGCTGTTACTATGACAAGCCCGGCCACAAGACCAATAAATAGCCATGAACCATTTCTCTGTACATGAGTTATATCGGGTTTTGATGCGGGAATCAGCCCTTCGTATTCTACCTTAATTGTTGGTAAATCTTCGCTTATAGGATCAGTTAAGCATACCCAGCCATTTCTCCTTCCCATATAGTATCCAAAGTGAGCCCATTTTTTCCCTTCATTGTCTGTGTACATTTGAGAAAACTCCGGTAGATTTTTTTTTAAATGATCCATGTATAAATAACCAGAAACAATACCTGACCCGGGATAATCCCAAACTACAATATTATCCTCATATTCATTAGGATCAAAACTCCCGTCGTAGTCTATAATATCTTTTTCATAATCCGCATAAAAGGATAAATAGTCATAGCGAGCTAAGAGCTCATCCATGAGCATCCATCCGCTTTTATAACTCTTGTCAGGAGATTCGGTAATTCCCCAATCACGTCCTGATTTATCCTCATATGTAAAGAGGATGTGGATATCCTCACCGTTTTCGATATCCGTAACTACCCGGCTGGATTTAGGATTTTTATAAACCGTAACATATCCCTTCTCTCCATTGGCAAAATATGTTCTGCTTACATAATCACAGTTTTCACGCTCTCGCTCATAAAAGCTATCCCTTGGCTCCCAAATCATATCACCGTAAACAAATACAAAATTCCATGTAATTGCTAAAAGGCACACCATAAAAACCGTTAAAACCTTTGTAAATGTAAACCTTTTCATTTATAATCCTCCCATACCTTTAAAATATAGTATTAAGAATCAACCCTGTTCCGAAAGAAAAAATATTAGCCCAAGTAGAAAATAAAAATGGCTTATGTATTGAGCTGGCATATTTTCTGTAGTATAAGCCCTCTATTATTATTACTACAAGCTCTATAGGTATTTTTATAACGAAATAATTCAGGTCGGTACAAAAAGTAACATAGTAATAACACATCACAGCCACAGGGTTAGTAAGTAAATTTACTAAAAAAACTAAACCTAAATCTTTTCCCGAGCGGATACCTGTAATAAAAGCGAATGCTTCTTCAACAAAAAGTGTAAGCCCAAGTGATATACCTAGAATAGGCAAAAGGTCGTTCATCGCTGTACCACCGCCTTTTTAAGTCCTGCAAGTAAAAGGCCCAGCGATATAAAAGATGCCATAGCAAAACCTAAGTATGTATGTATAATCGGATTTAATCCAAGATAGACGGGTATAAATCCTAAAAATAATCCGAAGGTTAAAAGACCGAATGAAAAGCCTTTGGCTCCGGGTAAAATTCGTGCCACCGCCCATAGGGTGATAGGCATGGTCATATTAAAGAGAAATACCGCTAGAATTCCCGCTACAGGGTATTGTGAAAACATGAACAAGATTGCTGAAATGCCAAGAGATAAAACTGAGGCCCTAATACTTCCAATTCTATCAGCTAAAATGCCTCCGGCAGCTTTCCCTAATACAATAGCACATATCAGGATAAGTCCCCAAGACTTCTCTGCTTTCCAGGGAAAATTTAGGATCATGCCTACATATGATCGCAAGCACACCCTGCTGCTCCAAATATGGCATTACGGTTAATTTTGTCGGCAAGTAAACCTATTGGCATCTGCATGGCAAAAGCACAAAAATTATAAAGAATGAGGCATAAATACCATTGCGAGCTATTATTAATACGGGAAAACATAAGAAAAGCGCAGGAAAAATCCACAACAAGGTGCGCTAACGAGTAAACCGTTATAATGTATCCATTTTTATTCATGGTACTTCCTCCCAATACAATAGACGTGCAAATGAAAGAATTGGTTCTCTTTAGCTTTACGAAATTACTAATTAAAAATCTATAAGCTTTATAATCTCTATATCAGCTGGTGCCAAATCATAACTCTTTAACTCGTCGGTAGTAACCCACCTTGCGTCATTATGAAAATCTTTCTTAAGCTCAGAAAACATACTGGGTTCCTTAACAGCGCTGGTAAATAATGAGCTACGCGCTATAGGCGTAACAAGTCTGGTTATCAGCTCCGTGTATAATGGAATATTTATAGTATTATGGTCAGTAATAGAAAACATACATACTAGGGAAATATCCATGGCAGAATCCCTATCAAATAGCTACAATCCGAATATATCAGATATATCCTTGGCGGCGATTTGTCGTTTACTTTTCTTACCGGCATTTTTAAGCATGCTTTCGAGCTTTCGCTCCATTGATTTTCTGATAAGCATCTGACCATCTATATCTCTCAGGTCAAAAAAGAGCATTGGATTGTAATCTAATCTAGCTCCTATTCCATAAAGCGCCGCCGCTACATGCTTACACATATAAGCCCAGTCCGGACAACTACAGTCAAAATGAATTTCTTTTGGAGATGGAAACATACCATATTTTTTATCTGTGAATAAAACATCCAGTTCCTTTGGAAATTTTCCTTCAATCAGTTGTTCTAAGGAATCAATCCTATGATTACATAATTCGGTGACCTGGTCCCATTTCTTACTGTCTAACGCATCAATTGAAATCTCTACATCGTAGGGTTTTACCCTGCTACCCTGTACCTTTGCTGCTACCTTTCCTCTAGTTATTTTTAAATCCAAAACAGCATTGTTCTTGACATAGCTTTTACCCCTTCCGATTCTATTACTATAATCCGCATAGCTTTCTAAGTTTATATTCCACGACTTTCCCCACCAGCTTTTAACCAGTGTTCTCCCCTCAATAATCACAGGTTCAATATCCGGATTTTTCTTTTTCATTTTTGCCAGTGATCTGTTGGCCTTTGCCTTTTTCTCGGCTACCGATTCATACCTTGGAAATCCATAATAGCCCATTATTCACCACCGCCCAGCGCAAATATATTCATTAATTCATCATTACTGTACTCTGTAATCCACTGTTCGCCACCTGAACCCAGAAGTTCCCCTGACAACGCCTGTTTTTCTTCAATTATCGAATTGATCTTTTCCTCTATGGTGCCTTTTGTCACAAATTTGTGTACCATTACATTCTTGGTCTGACCAATACGGAAGGCCCGGTCCGTGGCTTGATTTTCTACGGCAGGATTCCACCATCTATCAAAATGAATCACATGGTTTGCGGCTGTAAGATTTAGTCCGACTCCGCCTGCCTTTAAAGAAAGCACCATATAGGGAATGTAACGCTCTCCGTTAAACTCTTTCACCATTTCATTTCGCTTTTTTACAGTGGTACCTCCATGAAGAACAAAGCCCTCTTTTGAAAAAATCTCCTTAAGAAAATCCGAAAGCGGTTCTGCCATCTCTCTAAACTGGGTAAATATTAGAACCCGTTCTCTTTTCTCGTGGATTGTTTCGCATATTTCTCTTAACTGTTCAAACTTACCGCTATGCTCCGGTTTGTAATCTTCTCGACCCAGATATTGGTCCGGATGGTTACATATTTGCTTGAATTTCATGATGCTGGATAATATAAGCCCTTTTCGCTCTATACCTTCCGATTCCATTAGTTTTTCTTTAATTTGTTCAATCAACTGTTTATAAAGGGCGATCTGTTTCTTGGACAAGGTGGTATATGCATTCATTTCCAGCTTGTCGGGAAGATCAGATATAATCTTTTTATCTGTTTTTAGTCTTCTCAAAATAAAGGGCTGAATCATCTTACGAAGTTTGGAATATCCAACTGCGTTATTCGTAAGCCCTTTTGTAAAATTAGTAAATTCTTTGGTAGTTCCTAAGAGCCCCTGATTTAAAAAGTCAAATAATGACCACAAATCGCTTAATCTATTTTCAATTGGAGTTCCGGTCATAGCAATCCGCATTTTAGCTGGAATCTGCTTGATAGCTTTGGTTTGCTTGGTTCCCGGGTTCTTTATGGCCTGCGCCTCATCCAAAATCAGATAATCCCACTTTATATCTTTCAATTCTTCGAGACGAAGAGCCATGCCATAGGTTGTGATATATAAGAATCGGTTTTCCTTAATTTGAATGGTTTCTGAGCTTTTTAAATCACTTTTATGTAGTATCTGGTAAGGCATTTCAGGCGCAAATCTCTCAATTTCCTTCTGCCAGTTTCCAATTAGTGAAGCCGGAAGGATTAGTAGTGCCTGTCCTCCTGTATTAATCCTGCAATATTCCAAAAAAGCAATCATCTGAACCGTTTTACCCAATCCCATATCATCGGCCAAACAAGCGCCAAAACCCAATTTGGACATTTGATACAGCCACTGATAACCATCTTTTTGGTACAATCGCAGCGTTGCATTAAAGGAAGGCTCAATGTCGACTTTTTGTAAGGCTGTAGGGTTAATCAAGGTTTCCTTCATGGTTTTAAGCCACTGACCGTTGGAAACCGATATATCAATCTCATCACTTGAAATATTTAGCATCTCGTTCATATTTAATTCTAATCTCATGGCATCTCCAAGAGATAAGACTTCGTCTTTAGCCAGATCCTTTACCTTGTCAAGAGCCTGAAGTATAGCTTTTAGCTTTTCTTTATTAATCTCAACCCATTTACCCTTGTATTGAACCAGCCCCTCCGCCATCTCTAGGAATGCTCTTAATTCATTCTCTGTAAGGGGCTCATCTCCAATTTTCAGAATAGGTGAGAAGTCCATAATAGCACCTAATCCAAGCTTTGCCGGTTCTTTTTCACCCACTGTGACCGAGATTCCAATTGAATTGTTACTCTTTCGCCACCAATCCGGCACTCTGCACATAATACCGGCCTCTTCATAAAGTCCGATCTCCTTTAAGACTGTGTAAGCCTCTTGCGCCGTGAGTCTCAATGGTGCAAATAATTCGCCGCTTTCTAGCAATTCCGAAATAAAGTTGCTCTTTTCAGCTGCCTTTATGACTGTAGAAATAAGGGAAAGTAGCTTCTTTTCGTCCCCGTCAAATTCTCTTAATGCATTTTTTAAAGGGGTATGTACAGCTCGTTTACTCTTAACGGGTTTTGTTGAATAGGTAGCCATGAAGGCAAAGGGATATTGCTCTTCCTTGTTCTCCACCAAATGGAAAAACACCCTTCCCACCACATTTATATTAGCGTTATACTCTGCAAAGTACCTAGCAACTGTACCGTCATAGTGCTTGATTTCCAATCTAAAAACAGCAAAAAGCTTGTCCCACAACCTTAAAATCCAGTCGTCATCAACATACTCCATGCCAATAGCAAAGGGTAACCCTTCTTTTATCTGACCTAGCTCATCTTTACTCAATTCGACATGGACAGCCTCCCTGCTGAATTCAAGATCTGCTTGTTGGCTTATTTTCTTTATCAGTAACTCTGAGATATGATAAATGTATTCAAGTGGGGGTGAAAACCATCTGGCTTTTTCTAAAAAGCCAAGGTGGAATAAGGCGCTATATTTATCCGCTTCAAATTGAGTCATCCATTCATTAAAAGGATTTTCCGGCTTCGATTCCGGAGACTCAATCACAAAGTCTTTTACTGTAAAATATGCACACAATTGATGTGCTTCCAGCGTTTTTGTTCGTGCCATATACTTGTATGCCTCCATTTAGTTTTAAAGGTATTTAAAACATAGAAATAATTCATACATATTGCATCCTCATTTCCATAGATCATTGTTGGATTATCTCTAATTATATCATTTCAATTTAAAAATTCGCCTTATTCCGACAAGACGAATTTTAGTGTTGATTTCAATTAAAAGGGCTGGGTCTGGCTGGATCTATTCAAATTTCTCCATATTCTCACTCTCCTATAAGTTTATCAACTTTTACTTTGTTATTGAATTGATAAACTTACAATATGAAACTCAGCAGGTCGCAAAAGAGCAAGCCCTACTTCAATTACCGTGATAGTATCATCGTTTTCTCCGGGTTTATTCATTTGATAAATGCTTATGAAATATGCCTCCCTCGGGCTTACTCCTTTTAAGGCACCTTTTTGCCATTCATTATTCAAAAAATTAGTCACATTCGTTTTTATACTACTTTCAAGAGCAGGACCATATACTTCGTATTCTGCCCAATGAAGCCCCTCAGAGATAGATTCTCTTATATAGTTTACATATCTTCTAATAGGTATATATTTATATTCCAGGTCATCTGATAGAGTTCTGGCTCCATATGCCATTATTCCTCTGTAACTAATATTGACAATTGGATTGACTTTTTTATACAGATACTCGCTCTGCTCATTCTTGCCGATATTATGCTCCAGGCTGGTCACACCTTGAATGGAAATATTGGCGGGAGTTCTATGAACGCCTCCCTGATTATCACTTTTAACATATGTGCCTGCAATAAATCCTCCCGGAGGAACTAATTTACTATTTTTGTTTGGGTGTTTTTTCTCCGTCGGCAAGGTCTCTTTTTGCTGTTCGAGCATCTTTGGATACAACTCTTGCCACATAAAGCTTTTCGCCTTGATTTTCAAAAAAACCTTGTACTGAATAAGCAAGATAGGAATCACTGTAATATTCTCCGAATATATCTTTAAACTGTGAAAAGCTTGTTATCTGCTGCGGTTCCAGCGGACCTCGCTCAGTGATACCGATAAATCCCGCAACTGCTGTTTTGACACCCAAAATGGGACGGTTGTGATTAGGTATTTCTTCGACGTATACGCCGGGAGCCGATATTGCTTTGACAATATCCACATTACTTTTTGTATTTACTGATATTTTCCCGGGTCCTTCAAAAGACTTTTTATAGCTTGTTTCTGAGGCATTCGTATCCTGATTTAATTTACTCACTGTAAATAAAACCAACAGCCCTATAACAAAAACAGCGGTCATGATAATAATAAAAAATCTCTTACTTCTCATGGCACCTCACACTTTTTACCGCAATACATATTAAATATATCATGTTGGAAGTTTTTTCTCAATAAATACTAA
>CAYUZC010000032.1:0-1366 GCA_964449525.1 uncultured Ruminiclostridium sp. | reverse complement strand
AATTGTTTGCCCATATTATTTCTTATTTCTTCAATAGCTGCTTCTTTTGTCATAGCCTTTCTGTAGGATCTGTCCTCTGTCATAGCGTCATATGCATCAACGACCGCCAGAATTCTTGAAAGCAATGGGATTTCCTCTTCTTTTAGGCCATTGGGATAACCTTTTCCATCCCATCTTTCATGGTGATAAAGTATGTACTCCGAAATGGATGCAAGTTCGTGAGAAGACTTGGCGATTCTGTAACCTACAGAAGGATGTTTTTTCATTTCAACCCATTCTTCTTTGGTAAGTTTCCCGGGTTTATTCAATATTGCATCCGGAATTCCTATTTTACCTATGTCATGCAATGAAGATAAAAGCTCTAATTCATTCAATTGTTCGTCTTTCAACTTCATTTTCTTTCCGATAGCTCTTGACAGCTTAATCATTCGTTGCGCATGTTCCTCGGTTTCTTGACTTTTTTCAAAGAGTGTAGTTTTCATCGATGAAATTATAGAACTGTGCAAGCTTCTGCTTTGTAGCAGCTTGTCTCTGTACATATAGTCCTCAGCTATCTTTATAGTATCGGTTATCGACTCCTCCATTGAGTTTCTTGTAGCGCATCCTAAGGATATAGAGGTATGATAAGGGTTATCCTTTTTCTTACCTTTATACTCAGAGCAAGCCTTGTCTATCTGTTTCATTTTCCTGTAAACAGCATCTGCTCCTGTATTAGGTAATAAGATACCAAATTCGTCTCCACCTAATCGTGCAACAATTTCACCGTTATCACAGCAGCTTAATATTATTTCTGCTATTTTTTTTATTAGTTTGTCACCTTCGCTATGCCCCAGGGAATCATTTATAAGCTTAAGGCCATTTATATCTCCCACTATTATAGACAGTGGGATGAAAGAATTATTGTTGAGACGTTTCTTTTCCTCTTCAAAATATCTCCTGTTATACACGCCGGTCAAAACATCATGATACGTTAAATATAGGATTTGATTTTCTCTTTCCTTCTGGATGGAAATATCTATTATTAGGCCTTCAATTGCCTCTACTTCACCATTTTCTTTGTACACACCCCGACCTTGTTCAAAGACCCATTTTTCCTCTCCTGAAGCTGTTGTGATATAATACTCTTCTTTAAAGACCACTTTATCCTTCAGTACTCGGTTCCATTTTTCCCAAAGTAATTCTCTGTACTCCTCATTAATTAATGAATTAAAAGATATTTCTTTATTATTTAATAAGCTCTCTTGTTTATATCCTGTTAATTCATAGCAACCCTCGGAAACAAAAAGCATAGTCCAGTCCCTGTCAAATTTGCATCGATATGCCATACCGGGCAAATTCGAAAAGAGCATGGACATACTTTGCTCTC
>CAYUZC010000031.1:0-13004 GCA_964449525.1 uncultured Ruminiclostridium sp. | reverse complement strand
AAGCTTCCTGAGGGTGTTGACCCACGAATGATAATGCCGAAGTTGAGATTACTCGAAGAAGAAGACCCTGAACTTCATATCATGTGGGATGAACAGCTACAGGAAATATTGGTACAGATTATGGGCGAAGTCCAGATTGAGATTTTGCAGAGCCTTATACAAAGCAGGTTTGGGATAGAGGTAGCCTTTGATTCAGGCAGTGTTGTATACAAGGAAACCATTGGGAATGCGGTAGAAGGAGTTGGTCACTTTGAACCCCTGCGACATTATGCCGAAGTTCACCTTTTATTAGAACCCAAGGAGCGGGGAAGTGGGCTTGAGTTTGGAGTAGAGTGCAGTGATGATGTATTGGCCAAAAGCTGGAAAAACCTTATTTTATCACATCTAAAAGAAAAGGTTCATAAAGGGGTCCTAACAGGTTCGGTTATTACAGATATGAAAATAACTCTGGTATCGGGAAGGGCTCACAATAAACACACAGAGGGCGGGGATTTCAGAGAGGCAACCTATCGCGCGGTTCGACAAGGCTTAAAAGAAGTAGATTCCATATTATTGGAGCCATTTTATTCATTTCAGATGGAACTGCCCGAAAACATGGTGGGACGCGCCATGACTGACATAGAGAAAATGCACGGTAACTGCCAGATTTCACATATTGAAAATGGAATTACGGTGCTTATAGGAAGTGCTCCGGTTGTTACCATGAGAAACTACCAAAAGGAGCTTAATGCCTATACCAAAGGTCAGGGCAAGCTCTTTTGCAGTCTTAAAGGTTATGAACCCTGCCACAATACAGATGAGGTCATTGAAGCAATTGGTTATAATTCTGAAAGGGACTTGGCAAATCCAACTGGCTCTGTATTCTGTACTAAGGGCTCAGGCTTTTTTGTAAATTGGGATGAAGTAAAGGACTATATGCATTTAGAAAGCTATTTTCAAAGCAGAGAAGAGCATTTAGAAGCAGCAACCGGGCATCAGCCCACCAACTCAGAAGAGCGGTGGCTTGATGCCAACGAGGTCGATCGTATTCTTAATCAAACCTATTATGCTAATCAAGGGAAAAAGACTGTTTGGCAGAAACGAAAAACGGCTGCCGAAAGCTTTTATAAACCAACTATCTATAAAAGCTCACCAATAGAAAAAAAAGAAGAATATCTGCTTGTTGATGCTTATAATATAATTTTTTCATGGCCCGAACTGAAAGCACTGGCGGAGGACAATATGGATAGCGCCAGGTCAAGATTGCTTGATATCCTGTGTAAATACCAAGGTATCCGTAAAAATCATATCATTGCAGTTTTTGATGCCTACCGGGTTGAGAGACATCAGGAAGAATTCCTTGACTATGAGAATATACATTTGGTATATACAAGAGAGGCACAAACAGCCGACCATTATATTGAAAGGTTTGCACATGATAATCAGAAAAAATATAGTATAACTGTTGCTACATCGGATAATCTGCAACAGATTATCATTCGAGGGTCGGGTTGTGCAATTATGTCAGCTCGTGATCTCAAGGAAGAAATAGAAAGGCTCAATGAGCAAGTAATGCAAGCCTACCAACAAAAGCAGACAGTAAATCGAAATTACTTGGGAGAAGCATTATCCATAGAAACTAAATCTCAGATGGAAGAACTACTTAATGAAGAAAAGTAATAGTAAGACTATGCAAATCATTGCAGGCTATGGCCGCTATACACAGTATAGTTTTCACGTAGTCTGTAGTATATAATTTTAAAAAGGAAGAAATGAGGTACTAATATGTATGATGTAGTGGCAATAGGCGAATTGCTAATAGATTTTACTCCGGGTGGATTAACATCTGAGGGCACCGCATTATTTGAAAGAAATCCCGGCGGGGCACCCGGAAATGTATTGGCCATTCTATCTAAAATGGGAAAAAAGACAGCTTTAATCAGTAAAGTAGGCGACGATCAGTTTGGCAGGTTTCTTCTGTCTACTATGAAGGATATAGGGGTGGATACGCAAGGGATTGTTGTCACTGATGAAGCCAATACCACACTTGCATTTGTGCATCTAGACAGCAGCGGAGACAGAAGCTTCAGCTTCTATAGAAAACCAGGAGCAGATATGCTTCTTCGCGAGGATGAGATAGATTTGGAGTTAATAAATAGTTGTAGGATATTTCACTTCGGCACTGTGTCCATGACAAAGGGACCGTCCAGAGATGCGACTTTATATGCGGTAAAGACAGCAAAAAAATACAAAAAGCTCATTTCTTTTGACCCTAACTTAAGACCTCCTCTTTGGGATGACCTGAAGGTCGCAAAAAAGATGATGGAAGCAGGGTTGGATTATACTGATATCTTAAAAGTATCGAGTGAGGAGCTTGAGTTTATAACAGGAGAAAAAAGTCTTGAGAAGGGCTCAGAATATATTCATGATAAGTATGGAACAAAGCTTATTTTAGTGACACTAGGAGCGGAAGGCTGTTTTTACAGACATAGAGGCAGCACCGGAAAACTTTCTACTTATGATGTTAACACAGTAGATACTACCGGTGCCGGAGATGCCTTCTTAGGAGCCATGTTGTATAAGCTTCTTGACTCGGATAAATCACTTGAATTGCTTGATAAAGATGAGTTGGAATCCATGATAAGATTTTCTAATGCAGCAGGCTCTTTGACTACCACAAAGAAGGGAGCAATTCCGGCCATGCCGTCAGTTCGTGATGTAGAGAATTGCATGGCAACAGCTAAACTAATAATAAGTTAAATATTTAAAATATCACCTAAATAGAAGGAGTAGCAGTTGAAGATATCGTCATTCTTGAGGTTTGGTTTATTTGGTATAAGTACAATATTATTTAAAAGAAAAAAACCTATTTTAGGCACTATCATTTTGACTGACAAATGTAATCTATCCTGCAAGCATTGTGCAGTTAACAATATCACTGCCGTGATACACCCATACAGTCAGATTAAAAGCGAGATGGAGCAGTTATATGCACAAGGAATAAGGATATTGTTTTTCTGCGGTGGCGAGACCTTTTTATGGTCAGATAGCGGAAAAAATCTCGGAAATTTAGTGACAGAGGCGAAAAACCTTGGGTTTCTGATTGTAAATGTTGTTACTAACGGAACATTTAACATTGATTTGCCTCAAGCAGATTTAATATTGTTAAGTCTTGATGGTGGCAAGGAAAAACATGATTATATAAGGGGCGAAACCTATGACACAATTATAAGCAACGTCAGAAATGCAACGGCCTCGAATATATGCTTTTATATGGCTATCAACAAGTATAATAAAGAGGACATTAATAAGGTGTGTCATACAGCAAAGGATGAACCGAATGTCAGGGCGGTGTCCTTTAATTTTCATACACCATATCCGGGAACAGAAGATTTATCTTTAACAATCAAAGAAAAGCAAGATTGCTGTGATGAAATTGAACACTACATGAAGGAAGGCTTCCCAATTTTTAATCTGAAAACCGCTTTTCCATATATAGTGCATAATACTTTCCCGACCCCATGTCACCAGTGTATAGTTATGGAGAACGGTAAGCAATCAATTTGCGGACGATGTGTTGATATTCCGGGTTTGTGTAAGGAATGTGGCTACTTTTTTGCGGCAGAATATGCCTTGGTATTCCGAGGAAGGGTTAATGTAATAATTGATATGCTAAAAACATACCTGAGATACATATAAAGGGATACACTAAAGCCTTAATGATTAATTTACCATATGTTTACATGCTGGGATGAGAGGATAATATGCGATGAGTATTGCAACAGCGGCTAGGGTTTGGCTAACGAGGTCATTTAAACCATTTGAATTCAAAAATGAGTATGACAATCAAATAAATTTTGACGACACAGAGAATTTAGGGCTGTACATACATATTCCGTTTTGCAGGAGTATCTGCAATTTTTGCCCTTATTGCAAGACAATATATAATGAGGAGCTTGCGCTTAGATATACTGATGCTTTGATACAGGAAATCGAGCTTGTGGGTAAAGGCCGGTCTGGTAGAAAAGAAGTCACAAGCTTGTATTTTGGCGGCGGCTCTCCTGCGTTACTGGCAGACAAATTAAATGAAATAATTGATACAGTAAAAAAATATTTTATCATAAAGGAAGGAATCGGTCTGGAATTGCACCCTGATGATGTTACAGTTGAGTCATTAAATAAGATAAAATCAGCGGGTGTAAGCAAAATCAGCATCGGAATTCAGTCCTTCAGGCGGGAACAGCTTTCCGCATTGGGCCGTAAAGAACCTGATTACCGAACGCTTTTTAATGCACTTCACGAAGTTACGTTTGAGACGGTTTCATTTGATTTAATATTTGCCATACCCGGGCAAACAGCAGAAGCTTTAAAGCAGGACATTTCATATGCTTTTGAAAATGGTGCAAACCACATCGCAATCTATCCGTTTATAGATTTTTCTTTTTCTAACAGTAGCGTACCGTCAATGACCGAGAAGGAGAAACGAAAACTTCTGAATAGTATTACAGATTATTGTATGAGCCGTGGATATGTTCGCACCTCCATATGGACATTTGCCAAAAAGCCTACAAAAAAATATTCATCAATGACCAGAGATAATTTTTTAGGATTTGGCTGTTCTGCAACTACTCTGTTAAAGGACCAATTTAAAATCAATACGTTTTCGATAAAAGATTATATCGAAAGGGTGGAACAAAAGCAATTGCCGACCTCTTTAACACTGCGATTTACATTAAGACAAAGAATGGTTTATTATCTTTTCTGGACAGCATATACAACCAAAGTTGATCCGAAAGCATTTAAACGCTTTTTTGGCGTTTCTTTGTATGATAAATATGGATTTGAACTTTTTCTGTGCCGGATATTAGGCTTTATAAAAAAAGAAAATGGGGTTTACTGCATGACCTCCAAAGGGGCATATTATTACCACTATTTCGAACAATTCTACACTCTGGCTTACATTGATAAGATGTGGGGAATAATGCGGCAAGAGGCTTTTCCTAATAATATTACGTTGTAGATATCAAAATTGTTCTAAAAGTATAAGACTAAACGAAATAGCAGCCGAAAATACTAGTAAGTGATAAATATTTATTTGTGAGGTATTAAAATGAAACGTTCGGAGATTAACAAAATAATTGAAGAAGGCATAGCTTTTTTCAGAAAACATCAGTTCATGCTTCCGCCTTTTGCTTTTTGGACTCCTGATATATGGGCTGGCAAGGGAAAAGAATATGATGAAATACGGGATAATTATCTGGGATGGGATATAACTGATTTTGGGAGTGGAGATTTCTTAAAAAAAGGCCTTTTTCTTTTTACCATAAGAAACGGAAATTTGAGTATGGACAAATATAAAAAGACATACGCTGAAAAAATTATGATTGTCAGGGAAAACCAGATAACTCCTCTTCATTTCCATTGGAAAAAGACAGAGGACATTATCAATCGGGGCGGTGGAAACCTGTTGGTGAAGCTTTACAATTCCACCGAAGAAGAAAATACGGCTGACACACCGGTTACCGTTAACAGTGATGGTAGGGAATACAAAGTTCCTTCCGGTGCTATAGTTACTTTGCAACCGGGCGAGAGCATTACGCTTTATCCCGGTCAGTATCATTCATTCTGGGGAGAAGCCGGTAAAGGAACTGTTTTGGTAGGCGAGGTTTCAGAATGCAATGACGATTATATTGACAATCGGTTCTTTGAAGAAACCGGAAGGTTCCCTGCCATTGAAGAGGATGAACTGCCCAGATATTATCTTGTAAATGACTACCGTTAGGCACAGAAATAAGGATTATTCATTATAATAGCAATACTCAAAGGACAGGAGTATTGCTATCTTTATTTATAGACATAAATGTAATTCACCTATCTGTATTTCATATGCTATAATTTATACAGACACCATTTTCAGAACAGGCATATTTTGGAATGCATCAGGATAATGGCAGAAATTATGCGAGGATGGGTATGAAAAAGGTCTTGGTATTTGGAGCAATTTTGTTGCTTTGTATTTTTGTATTTCTTATCGGTTATTCCATAGACTACTTTCAGCTAAACCTTCTGGAAGCTAACAGCCTTCTTAAGGAGAGCACCAGTAAACCGGATCATCACTTTATTGTAATAGCTCAGAACACAGATGATTCATACTGGCAAGCTGTCAAGGAAGGGTGCCTTGATGCTGCACGTGTTTCCAATGCCGCAGTTGAGTTCAATGGGCCACGATTCACAAATATGGAAGAGCAGGTTAAATACATGAAGATGGCCATAGCATCTCGAGTAGACGGCATTGTCACACATGTCCTAGATGAAAAAGTCTTTACTCCCCTTATTGATGAAGCCACAGATGCCGGAATACCGGTAATTACAATTGAAACTGATGCGAAGAACAGTAAGAGGAAAGCCTTTGTAGGTACTAATACTTATAATTTAGGAAGTGAATCCGGCAAGCTTGTACTTGAGTCAACAGGATTCGAGGCTAATATTGGAATTATTATTAACAGCTTTGCCGGAGCAAGCGAAAATGTACCCCAGAACTTAAAAGTAGCAGGCTTCAAAGATGCGCTGAAAAATGCGCCCCTTACAAAAATTAAAACCATACAGTCATCCGCCACCGGACTATTCAGTGCCGAAGAGGTTACCAGACAGATACTCTATGATTATCCCGAAGTGGATACTATAATTTGTACAAACGTTAAGGATACTATCAGCGCAGCGCAGATTATTGTAGACCTTAACAAGGTAGGTCAAATCACCATAATTGGGTACGGTGATGCGCCTGAAATTCTTAGATATATTGAAAAAGGAGTTATATACGGAACTGTAGCGCCAAACCCCTATGAGATGGGATATGAAAGCATTTGTTCACTTATAGAGCTTAAGGAAAATTTGATGACTTCCTCTTATGTCGATACAGGAGCTAAAGTGGTTACATCAAGTAATCTTGAGATATACAAGAGCACTCTCAAAGAAAAGCCAAAGGAGAGTGAAGAGGAATGAAAAAGATACTAAGTTTTTTTGCAAAGAACCTTATTCGAAGAAAATTTATTTTCTATTCTATAGTAACCACTATGATTATGGGCATAGGCTTGTTCTTTACATATAATAACGCCCGAATGCTGGCAACAGGGATGGACGCCATTTTTTCAAACAATGAATATTTGAGTGATATCAGCAATAGCGTAACAAATATACAAAGCATTCTTGAAAATTTTCTGTCAACGAATCATTCCGACAGCCTTAAAGACTATTACAAACATTCCAGCGAACTGCGCATGACCGGAGAAGCAATGAGGAAAAGGCGTGATGAGGCTGAAAGTGGCTTATTGCTTAAGGATATAGGTAATATGATAATTATATACCTGGACTCTACCGATGAGGCTGTCAGTGCCAAAAGAGGGAGAGATATTGAGGGCTATATAAGCCATTATACAGAGGCCAGCGAAATATTTGAATACATAAATACCAATATTAACAAGCTTACATTGAATCAATTTGAGGAGAATACAAAAGGTTACACCATGATTTCAGGTCGTGTGAACCTCATACAGGCTATGAATCTGATTATAATCTTTGGTATTATTGCGTTTAATATGGTTTTTATTATAAGAATGACTTTTAAAATAACAGAACCGATTATAGGTCTTTCTAAAGCGGCAAATCAGATATCAAAGGGAAATCTGGAAATTAAGCAGGTAACAGTTCACAGCGATGATGAAATAGGTATTATGGCAGATGCCTTCAATCGAATGGCTGAGAGTATAAAAGAACAAATGGCGGCTATAAAGGAAGGAGCAAAACTGGAAGCACGTTTTAAGGAGCAGGAAATGCAATATCTTCTCATAAAGAATCACCTGAGAGAAACAGAGCTTCATGCCCTTCAGTCTCAGATAAACCCTCACTTTATCTTCAATACACTAAATGCCGGAGCACAGCTGGCTATGTTTGAGGAGGCAGATCAAACCTACCATTATATACAATGTTTCTCAAATTTATTCCGATATAATCTTAGGAGGTTGGACACTCCCGTGACTCTCAGCAATGAAATAGAGAATATAGACAACTATATCAATCTTCTTAAGGTGCGTTATACCGATGGGATTACGTACCGCCACGAGGTGGATGAAAGCGTGACCGGTGTTTTGATGCCCTGCATGATACTGCAGCCTCTAATCGAAAATGCTTTTATTCATGGGATCAGCAGCATGGAATCGGGTGGAACCATTGTATTGCGGGCAAAAGGAGTTAATGGTGATATAGTGATTGAAATTGAAGATAATGGTGTGGGTATGGAAGCCGAAAAAATAAGTCAATTACTTGATGATAACGATGAAGATTTATCTGGCAAAGATATATCAACCGGCCATACAACAGGTATCGGTACTAAAAATGTAATCCAACGACTTAATAATTTTTTTAATAACGAGAATATGGTTGACATAACAAGCAAACAGCCCGGGGGAACTAAAGTAACCATTACAATTCCTCAATCTGAAACAAAGACAAAAAAGGAGGGTGTTCATGCTTAAAATTATGGTTGTAGACGATGAAAGTATTGTCATCGAATCTATCAAGTACATAATAGACAGAAATTTTCAGGATGTTGTGGTGTCCGGTATGGCCAGATCTGGCAGAGAAGCCATAGAGAAGGCCGAAACGATCAAGCCCGATGTTATTTTTATGGATATTAAAATGCCCGGTATAAACGGGATCGATGCCATTAAGGAAATCAGGACAGTTCTACCCAATGTTCAGATTATAATACTTTCCGCCTGTGAGCAGTTTGAGTATGCGAAAGAAGCTGTTAATCTCGGGGTTTCTGAGTACATTTTAAAACCTGTAAATCGTAGTAAAATGATAGAAATTATTCGTCAGTTAACAATAAACCATGAGGAAACCAAGGCAAAAAGAAAACGTGAACTGGATCTGAAAGAAAAATATGAAAAAGTTTTACCCATACTCGAGCACGGATTGATTTATGCGATTTTACTTAATGAAGATTACAATGAACAGATAAAAAATTATAAGAGAGTATTAGAGATTAAAGAGGAGATAGGTTTTGTTATGACCTTCGAATTTGGCGAGGGAAGGGAAACGGGTAATGTTATCGGTCCCAGCGTGCTAAGTCAAAGCTTTTACCCAAAGCTTAGGGACATTATTAAAAGTGAATTGAATTGCGTGGTAGGACCGGCAATGTTAAACCGAATTATTGTATACGTGCCGATTTTTATGTCAGGCGATGATTACCAGGTAAGACTTGAGAGCGTCAAAACTGCTGAGTCCATATTGGATAAGCTTTCTCAGAAGATTGGAACAAGTATACGTGTTGGAATAGGAAGCACCAAGACTGAAAATGAAAATCTATTTGCTTCATTTTCGGAATCCCTCAGAGCTATCAAATATGCTGATGAAAAAGAGATAATTCATATTGATGATATTCCTGAAGAACAGATAAACAATATAAATTCAATCGAGAAACGTATGAAAATGCTGTTGGAGAGGGCTTCATCAGGTGATGCCAGAGAATCAGTTGCTATATTTATTCAAATATATGATGATCTTTATCAAAACATGAAAAATTCTACTGAAATAATTAAAGGACGGTTGCTTGAATTGATAGTGATGTTACATAGGCTTGCTAATGACTATCAAATAGAAGAAAGTGAAATACTTAAAAGCGATAATTATCTTCGAGAGTATCTGACCATTAATGATAAGCTTATGATTAAGAGCTGGTGCATAAGTAGAATCGAGGAAATAACCGGGTTTATAAAGGATGCCAAAACAAACCGTTGTCATTATCTTGCAACGGTGGCAAAGGATTATATTGACAGTCATTACAATGAAGAATTGAGCCTTGAGGATGTCTCGATAGAGGTTAATCTTAGTCCGCAATACTTTAGTCGATTTTTTAAGCAAGAAACAGGAGAGAATTTTATAGATTATTTAACTCAGATACGGATTAATAAAGCAATAGATCTTCTTAAAGATAAAAATCACAGTGTTAAGGAAGTTTGTTACATGATTGGATATAATGATCCAAATTATTTCAGCAGGATTTTTAAAAAAATAACAGGACATAGTCCGTCTGACCAAAAGAATTGATATTCCGAAATTAACCGTAGAGGAGGAATAAATGTGCGTCGTATAAGTGTTTTTAAGAGTTTTGTATTAGCTGTATGCCTGCTTGCGTTGCTTACTACGGGCTGTCAGGAAGGAGAAATTTCATTTAACCCACAGGATGGTCAGAATATAGATGATGGTATAAAAATAGGATTTTCTATGGGAACACTTCAGGAAGAAAGATGGCAGCGGGACCGGGATATTTTTGTTGCCAGAGCACAGGAGCTTGGAGCAGAGGTAATTGTCCTAAATGCATACAACGACAACGACGAACAGATTAAACAGACAGGATACCTTATTGAACAAGGAATTGACTTACTGGTAATAATACCCCATGATTCTGAAAAAAGCACCGAAATGGTTCACATGGCAAAAAAAGCGGGAATAAAGGTAATAAGCTATGACAGGCTTATAAGAAATGCAAATGTTGATCTTTATATTTCTTTTGATAATGTAGGAGTTGGGGAGCTAATGGCTAATGAGCTCATTAAAGAGGTTCCGACCGGCAATTATGTCATTTTGAAGGGGGCTCCTACAGATTATAACAGCACCATGTTTAACGAAGGCTATATGAATGTTTTAGATGATTATATAAAAAGAGGAGATATAAAAGTTGTAGCAGAGATATGGGCAAAGGATTGGGCTCGTGAGGATGCTTTTAAATGTGTAGAAGAAACACTTGAAAAAGGTATAGAGATTAATGGCATTATTGCCGGAAATGATGGCCTTGCATCCGCTGCAATAGAAGCCCTTTCAGAAAAAAGACTGGCAGGTAAGGTTGCTGTTGTTGGGCACGATGCAGATCTTTCTGCCTGTCAGCGCGTTGTTGAAGGGACACAAATAATGACTGTTTACAAGCCTATTGAAAAAATAGCTAAGGCGGCTGCAGATGCTGCTATAAAAATGGCCGGTGGACAAGAACTTTTTGTCTTAGATAAAATTAATGACGGAAAGTATGAGGTTCCATATTTGATGGTTCGACCAATACCCGTGACTATAGACAACATGGAGAACACTATAATCAGAGATAGTTTTCATCGTATGGAGGATATATATATTAATATTCCGAAATATCTGTGGCCAAAAGAATAATATGGATTGATAAGTGAAACATATTTTAGTTTGATAGTGTATAATTAAAGAATACAGATATAATAACAGTGAAAGGGTAAATATGAAAGACAATTCTGAACTTAGGTTTGCAGTACTTATTGATGCGGAGAATGTTCCTTACAGTAATGTTAAAGGCATATTAGAAGAGATAGCTAAATATGGAACTCCGACTATAAAACGCATATATGGCGATTGGACAAAACCAAATCTAACCGGTTGGAAAAATGTGCTCTTAGAAAATGCAATCACACCTATCCAGCAATACAGTTATACCACCGGTAAGAACTCATCGGACTCGGCCATGATTATAGATGCTATGGATATTTTATATAATGAGAAAGTAGAAGGATTTTGCATTGTATCAAGCGATAGTGACTTTACACGGCTTGTTATACGTCTTAGGGAAGCCGGGATGAAGGTATTTGGTATTGGTGAGAAGAAAACTCCCAGTCCGTTTATTGCTGCATGCGACAAGTTTACATATCTTGAAATAATTAATGCGAATACCAGGCAGTCTATTGAATCAGAGGAAGTTCATAAGGCCGGAGACGCAAAAAAAGTTAGTTCGAGCCCAATAAGCAAGGTTTCTGAAGATGTAATTAATTCGATTTCAACATCAATATCAGATGTTGCTGACGAAAACGGGTGGGCGTTCCTTGCTGATGTAGGAAACCTAATACAAAAAAAGCGTCCTGATTTTGACTCCAGAAATTATGGATTTACAAAGCTTACGCCACTTATTAAAACGTTAAAATGCTTTGAAATAGATGAACGAGATTCAGGAAACAGCAAAATCAAGCATATTTATGTTCGAAATCACGACCAGTGTAATCAGGAAAATACGGGTAAAAAGCGTGGGAACAAATGATTCCCATGTATATCCGGGGTTAGTAATTTCGATATAATGTATACGATGCAAGTTTATTAATATTAAACATGGACAAAAGAATTTAGCTGAGATACAATATAAAGAATTGCTAAATAATCTAGCAATAAAATGAATTATAAACAGAACAGGTATTTGCGCGTGAAGTGTTAGAGAATGGGAGTAGAGTCTCTAAACGAAGAGCTTAATGGCTCGCGGTGCAACTACTGCATCCACTGTTACTTTTACTCTTCTTTCTTATGGTAACAGAATGGATAGGAAAGGAGAGAAAAATGGAAAAGTCTAAATCGTTTTCACAAATCTTCCGCATTATTATTCAGACAGCATTACTAATCTCATTAGCTTTGGCAGTAAGAAGCTTAAGTGTCATGATTTCATTTATGGGTGCTCCGGGAATGCGTATTGGTGTTGCATCTGTTTTTACAAGGATGCCGGCACTTCTTTTTGGCCCTTTTTTTGGAGGAATAGCTACAGGTATTGTAGATGTCTTGGGATATTTAATCCGCCCCGAGGGCGCTTATATCCCCTTGCTTACATTAACTCAAGTATTAGACGGCGTGCTTATCGGATTTATTTTTCGAGAGGTTAAAAAGGCAGAAACAAAGAGAATTCAAACTGCTATGTGGATCACTTTCATTGTAATGGGCATCATAGGTGCTGTTAACGTCATAATTTCAAAGTTTTATTCCCAATCTGCTTTAGCGTTAGCCCTTGATTCCATGGGTAAGCGAAAAGACTATATGTTATTGGGTTTAATCGCGGTATCATTGATTGGATTGTTATTACTTATTCTTAATTATGCGGTTCAAAAAAAATTTCCAAATTCAAAAATACATAAATATTATCTGAAAGTACTTTTAACATTTGCTTTGGTTGGTATTCCGGTAACAATTATAAATAC
>CAYUZC010000030.1:0-13058 GCA_964449525.1 uncultured Ruminiclostridium sp. | reverse complement strand
CTCATCCTTTTGGTCGATGTTTTTTTTGTTATCTGCCGTTATAATTGATAAGTGACGAATGATGCTGACAGTTGGTCACGCAATAAAAGCGTGTAAGAAACAAAAAAGGAGCGAGTGTTATGGGAAAAGTAATTATAGAATATATTCGTAAATCGCTGAAGGTACTGAAAAATCCGAAACAGTTGATCCCCACTGTTGTTTTAGGGTTTATATGGCTGATAATTGCTCTATTAGGAGCTTTTGGGATTAATCCACTTCCTGTAAGAATTCTTAGCTTTCTTACCTTTGCACAGGGCGGGATGTTCGGCGGTGTTCTGGGTGCAACGGGGGGAATTTTAGGCAAGGTAGTTATCGCGACCTTTTTAAATGCAGCCATTGTGCCACTATTTCAAAAAAAAGCACCCTTTTCAGGAATCGGCGGTGGAATCAAGAGCTTTTTTGGTTCGCTAGTCGTAAAAAGTATGAATGCTGTATCCCCACTGCTTGCCGGAATAGGTTCTTCTCTACTGCTTTATGCATTTATGAACAACACCCAGTCTCTTCAAAATAGCATGGTAGGGATTATCGCCTTTATTATGCTATTGCAAAATATAGGCAGACAGGGCGGCTTCTTATGGAGTTTAGTATTCTCCATTGCAAATAGTGTCTCCAAAGGTAAAACACCCTCCTATATCGGTGCCAGCCGTTATATTGGCGGCATGACTCTTGGCTTTGCCCTAAGCGTGGCCATATCGGCTATGGGAATTCGGTGGTGTGGGTGGCTCGGAGCAGCAATGATAATAGCTTCGTTGATATTTCTAATTGTCTCCAAAGGTAAAAAAGAGGTAGTTACCATTATGCTTTGCTGTATGTTGCTTTTGCCGCTTACAGCATATGCAGATGAAATACCCGGTTTGACTGATTATAACAATATTCCGGAGGGTTATCTGTTAATGGGAACAGAGGACACCGAACGGACAGTTAAAGGTAGCAACTCTTATCTTTTGGTTGTTACGGAGAAGGCTCGATATGATGAAAAGGATTACAGTCGCGATATAGTGTACGATTTTTCCAACTTACCGGGCGATACATATTTCTATGAATCGAAAAAGCAGGAATTTGAAGACAGAAACGCCCGAATTGTACAAAGCCCGGGTGTGGTGATGACTTTTCACTACACTGATAAGGTTACCAATCCGGAGGAATTTTTAGAACAATATACGAAAATTACTGATGCGGAATACATGAATAAGTCCAGTGACAGTATCCCTGATTCTATAAAGATTGATACTATCGGCAAATACAAGGCTGTTCACGGAACAGTTACATATGAGCAGGCTGAGGGAAATTTCCAAAATGAACATTGGTTTATTCCGTTACCAACCTCTGTACCACATTACGGAACTGTATATTTAAAGCTTATCGTATCTAACGATGTGCAGATTTACGGGGATATAAATTTGGATGAGGTTCAGACTATATATGACCAGTGGTTGCAAGAATGCCTTACCTTAACAGAAAACTGGACAAATGAACTCATGAAATTTACCTATACGGTTAGAACGGAAAACCTTGTCGAAGGTCCGGCAGTAGAACCCTGGCCACAATCGGAGGAAAATCTATCTTCGGATGAGGAGCCGCAGGCTGAAAAGAACGACACGCCTACAGAAGAATCCATACCCGAAGAGAGCGCTACTCCTGTTTTGAAGGATGAGGAAAAGGATGATGAAAGCAAGGATGACAAGGATACCAAGGACGCCGATAGCAAAAAGGATAATGAAACCGACGATAAAACCGATGATAAAACCGACGACTATGCGGATCCTGCAGATGCAGCTCTTATCAGCATTATTTCAATTCTGATGGCAATTTTATTCGGTAATACAGGAGGATTTACTTCCCCGGTTTCTGCGGGTAACGGCGCACCGACAACAGGAAATCAACCTTCTAAAGACAATTTGAGTCGTTGGATAAAACCCGATAACAACGGAGATTTGGAATGCACCGACCCTGTCAACGGTGAGAAACGTACCTTTGTAAATAACGGTGACGGAACCTATACAGACCCAATCAGCGGTGCGACATATACCCCCGAGGAGCTATCCAGACAGATGGAAAGCCGTGCCGGTAATGCTGATACCATACGTCAGGATGAAGCTAAATTCAAGGAAAATGTAGCCGAGGATTCCCAGCGCAATAAGGAGCGAAGCGAAGATGGCAAGAAGCTTGAGGAAGATTTACAGCGTGAAAGACAAGAAAGGACCCGTAAAGAAAAGATCGAGCGTATTGCAACCGACCTTGGTATGAGTGGCGCAAGCGAAGATGAGGTCAGGCAAGAGCTGGCTCGTCGTATGGAAAGAGACGAGAATTTCCGTCAGAAAATGAACGATTATGCTCAACGGCGAGATACAGCTGTGGATATTCTAGAAGCAACGGTAGAAGCAGCCGATTATGGAATGGCGATAGGTGAAGCGGTGGTTCCCGGCGGGAAGGCAGTATCCGCAACTTATAAGGGTATCAAAAATGTAGGTGAAACCGTTATGGAAAAAGGGCTTAATACAGGAGCAGTGGTCGAGGGAGTTATTAAAGGTGGTACCGAAGCTGCAACAACCATAATGGATTCAAGCATTGGCAAGGCGGCTACTACCATTGGCGGTACGGTGGCAGGAGAAATAGCCGAAGCTGTCAACGATGGCGAAGACATTACACGAGCAGCTGCGGAAGGTCTCTTAAAAGGAGCAGGAAATGCAACCATGGGTGCTGTCAGCGATGCTGCCGGTGATGCCGTAACAGGTGGGAAAGTATCCGATGCAGCGGTGAAGATAGTCGAAACCGGTTTAAATAAAGAAGTTGTAGACCCATTGTATGATGAAGCATTTAAGAAAGATGAATAATCACTTTTGGTTTTGCTAAGGGAGAATCCACATGCGGATGAATAAAGGCAAAAATCAATGTAAAATATGTGATTCAATTGCACAAAGTCCTTGAATATTTTGTGTTTTGTTGGAGATTGATTTTCTCATTGATAACGGTGAGGATGTAATTCCTTTGGAGGTAAAGGCTGAAGTGAATTTGCAGGCAAAAAGTCTGAAGACATTCCGCGAAAAATTCAATCCGAAAACTTCAATACGCACGTCAATGGCAGTGTATAAAAAAGAGGATTGGCTAATAAATTTACCTCTTTACGCAATTTGGACTATCGATAAGGTTTAGCAGGAAAGCTAGGCGAGTGATTTATTAATTATTAAAAAAGGTAAAGGGTCTGTCGTTTGACAGACCCTTTTTCAGGAGCTAAAAAGCCCCAAAGTGGCGGAGAGAGCGGGATTCGAACCCGCGTGCGATTGCTCGCAAACTGATTTCGAGTCAGCCCCGTTATGACCTCTTCGATACCTCTCCATATATGTTTAACCGCCGGAGCGGAAAAACGCCAAGCGTAATTTATTATAAAGTATATCTATGGTTTTATCAAGATGTGGCTTTATTTGTAATCTTAACGAAGCTTCTTAAAAAAATCCTTTAAGACTTCTTCACAGGCATCTTCCATTATGCCGCCATATACCGTAGGAGAATGATTAAAGCTGCCTTTTTTAAATAAGTCCACAACGGACCCACATGCGCCGCCCTTTGAATCATAGGCACCGAAATAGACTGTACCTATCCTAGCGTTTATAATTGCCCCAGCGCACATAGGACAAGGCTCCAAGGTCACATATAATTCACAGCCGTCAAGCCGCCATGAATTAAGCCTCTTGCAAGCCTCATCGATTACAATAATTTCAGCATGTGCCAGGGCGTTATTGTTTTTTTCTCTTAGATTATGAGCCCGGGCAATAATTTCACCATTACAAACCATAACAGCACCCACCGGCACTTCTCCGATCTCTGATGCTTTCCCGGCTTCTATTATCGCTTGTTCCATGTACGGGTTTTTCATAATCATAAATTTCTCCTTTTAATCAGGTGTCGGCGGGAAATCATTGCATGAGTAATTATATAATATCATAAACTTAATTATGGACAGACGAAATTATGGCGCATATCGCCAATATTTAAAAAAACCCAGTATAAATAAGCGCAAAGAGCGCACAGGGATATCCAGGGAAAGAATACCTTTAACCCCGGAAAATATTCTTCTGCTTATTTTGCCTCTTTTATTATTACTTATTATTGTTCCTCCTCCAAACGAAATGGCGAACAAAATAGTGGAGGAGCCGGTGGAATCTAGTGTTGAAGCCGTTTCAATTTCGGTATTTAACATTAATGATTCGTTAATTGATATGGTCGACCTAGAAGAATATTTAGTAGGTGTTGTCGCCGCCGAAATGCCCCATACCTACAATGAAGAAGCGCTTAAGGCTCAGGCTGTTGCGGCCAGAACCTTTGCCGTCAGTCGTGCCCGGGGTCTCTACGGTACTTTTGCCGAGCATTTTGGAGCTGATGTATGTACAGATCCCGGTCATTGCCAGGGCTGGATTTCCAATGAGGAATTTATAGAAAGCGGTGGCAATGAAGAAGCTTGGCAAAAAGTCGCTAATGCTGTAGCTAATACAAAAAACATTGTAATGACTTATGCAGGTGGGCTGATAAACCCGCTATATCATTCCAACAGCGGAGGTGCCACTGAAAACATTGAGGCTGTGTGGTCAAATTTAGGGGAGGTTCCGTATTTAAAAAGTGTTTATAGCCCCGACGAAAGCATGTATAACGAATTTGAAAAAAGCACGGTTTTTACCTGGGATGAAATAAAAAAGAAGGTAAAGAATAAGTATCCTAAGGTTGAGTTCACAAACGACCCAGCCCAAGATTTAGAGGTTATATCCTATAACTCCAGTGGCAGAATAGAAAAAATAAGACTTGGTTCTGTAGAAATTACAGGAACCGAGTTCAGAGAATTATTAAAATTGCGTTCCACTAATCTGGAGTTAAAACTCACTGATGAAAACACTGTGGAAATAATTTCAAAAGGCTTTGGACACGGCGTGGGAATGAGCCAATGCGGTGCTGATGCTCTTGCAAAAAAGGGATATACATATAAAGAGATTCTTGAGTTTTTTTACACAGGAATAGCGGTGGAAGAATTGATGCATTAAAGTATAAAACCATCTCCGTTGGCAATAATACAAAACGGAGGTGGATATTGTGAACAACAAGGGAAAATTTAAAGACGAATTACCTGACGAAAACAAATTTAAATCTTTTTTTAAGGAAAGTGGCTTTTATATTGCAATCGTAGTCGGATTATGCGCTTTGGCCGCAGGTGCGGTTTATTTCTCAACAAATCAAATACTTAGTGATCCTGATCCTGAGCCGTATCAAGCTAAGGAGAATGCACCACCGGAGGATTTGGGGCTAGATATATCGCAGTATGAAAATCCTTTCGAAGAAGAACCTGATCAAAGCTCAATAGTTGATGAGGGATCTGAATTTTCTGAGGATGATCCATTTATCGGTATGGAGGATGTAACCGAAGCAACTGAAGGCAATGAGGCAGACGCAAATGTCGATGAATCACCGGATGCCGATGTAACCGAAATGAATAATGGTCCACAGGAAGAAGATGCTTCGGCTACTACAACCGGAGAAACCGATACACTCGGTGAAGGCGATGTCGCAACCGAAGATGTGGCACTGGCTATAGTAAGACCTGCTTTAAGTGCTCCGGTAGCAGGGAAAATTCAGACAGAATATTCTATGGATAAGCTAATCTTTTCTAAGACCTTTAACGAATGGCGTACCCATAGCGGTGTGGACATAGCTGCTCCACGTGGAGAGGTTGTTCGTGCTGTCGGTAACGGCACTGTTATGGAAATAAAAAATGATCCCAGGTATGGATTTACAGTTGTAATAGACCATAAGAACGGATACAAATCTGTATATTCCAATCTTGTCAGCGACCAGACTCTGCAGGTTGGAAAAGAAATAAAGCTTGGAGACCCTATCGGTGCAGTCGGGGCAACCGCCATCTTTGAAAGTGCAGAGCCTACTCATCTTCATTTTGAACTTTACAAAGAGAATAAGCTGGTTGATCCCGTAGCATATATAGATTTTGCCAAATAAATATAGTTCTTAGCTTCAGAGAAAATTTTATTTCATCTGAAGGTTAGTCATCGAATGAATAACTACAGCGAGTAGGCTCTGGTTGAAACCATGAAAGGAGAGGCATATTACCTCTCCTTTCTGCGTACCGCTAATTAACCTGTCCTTTTATAGGGGCAGGTTTTATTGTGTATAAAGAAAAACACATGCAATTCGTAAAATGTTGATTAATATTTAAAAAATAGTTATAATATTTATAAAAGTGTGATAATTATACATAAATAAGTTATAATAGTGTGAATATGAGGAGGCATTATGGAAAGACAGATTATGCAAAAACTGTTGGATTGGAAAATGTCCAAATATCGAAAACCCCTCATTTTAAAAGGAGTGCGTCAGGTTGGTAAAACATGGCTTCTAAAGGAATTTGCCAAGCGTTACTATAATAATATCGCGTATTTTAACTTTGATGAACATCCGGAATATAAGCAATTTTTTGAAAACACTAAGAATGTAAATCGAATCCTGCAAAATCTGATGATGGCAAGTGGTGAAATAATTAAACAAGGTAACCCAGAGGATACACTCATTGTATTTGATGAAATACAGGAATGCCCTAACGCTCTAAATACATTAAAATATTTCTGCGAAAACACGCCTCATTATCATGTAGCCTGTGCAGGCTCACTTTTGGGAATTGCTCTTTCAAAACCGGCTTCTTTTCCGGTTGGTAAAGTGGATTTCTTAGAAATCATGCCTATGACCTTTAACGAATTCTTGATGGCCAATGGCGACGGTAACTTTACCGATTATATGGACAATATTGAAAAAATCGAACCAATCCCGGAGGCCTTTTTCAATCCATTATACGAGAAGCTGAAAATGTATTTTGTGACGGGTGGTATGCCGGAAGCAGTTCGTTCTTGGGTACAGGATCGGGATGTTGAGCTTATGCAACAGGTTTTGTCAAATATTTTAGGAGCATATGAAAGGGATTTTGGTAAACACCCTGACCCAAAAAATTTTCCAAAAATATCGATGATATGGAAATCAATACCCTCACAATTGGCCAGAGAAAATAAGAAATTTATATATAAAGCTGTTAAAGAAGGGGCGCGGGCCAGAGAATACGAAGATTCCTTGCAATGGCTTTGTGATGCCGGATTGACCTATAAGACATATCGTAGCAGTAATCCGGGGCTACCTATTTCAGCATATGATGATTTATCAGCATTCAAATTATATATGGTTGATGTAGGATTGTTACGTAGATTAGCTCTCTTAGCGCCTTCTGCCTTTGGTGAAGGTAATAGGCTGTTTGTCGAATTTAAAGGTGCTCTAAGCGAAAATTATATTCTGCAATCACTAAAAAACCAGTTTGAAGCTATGCCTCGCTACTGGGCGATGGATAACCCCAGATATGAAGTAGACTTTATTATTCAAAGAGAAAATGATATTTTACCTGTTAAGGTAAAATCAGAAAGCAATGTAGATAGCAGAAGTCTGAAGAAATACAAAGAAAAGTACAGCGACAAGGTAAAGCTCCGCATTCGCTTTTCTCTTAACAACCTGCGCCTTGACGACGATCTTTTAAATATTCCTTTGTTCATGGCCGATCACGCAGACAGGCTTATTGGGTTGGCTCTTGAGCAAATGAATATATTAACCATATAAATGCTTGTTTCATATAATGCTACAAAAAGGAGTTGTATATAGAGATGAAATATGAAGAGATGAGGCAATATTTAAAACAAAATCCTTATTGTTTCCGTACCACTGAAGAATGTGAAGAAGAAATGAATAATAGGATTATGAAACAGGAAGGTAAAAGAATAAATTTTGCGAAAGCCTCAGACAGATATCATGACGAAAATGATAGGGACTTAGTATGGTAAACTGAGTATTAACTTACGCCAAGTTAGTCAGTTTGAAACCCTTAAAGGGGGGCACATTGCCTCTCTTTTATGCTATCGGCTAATTTACCGGACTCATTTTTATGGACAGGAATTAATAATTGTCCGAAAAGAGCAGTATAATAAAACTTTTAAATAAGGGTATAGAGGCCAGCCTTCCCTAATATATATAGTAGCGGGACATCAAGCCGGTTTAGGCGCTGTGCGGGAGGCAGGCGTATGAGACATTACATAGAGGAACGCGCCTTGGAGCTTGGGAGCTTCATTATAGAAAATAGGACGACGGTCCGGGCAGCTGCACAGAGTTTCGGAATATCGAAATCTACAGTACACAAAGACGTGACCGAAAGATTATCGAAACTGGATCCGTCAATGGCTGGGCAAGTAAAGAGGATACTGGACGAAAACAAGGCGGAACGCCACATCCGTGGCGGGGAAGCAACAAGATTAAAATACGGCAGGGATAGCAGAAAAGTCGGGTAAAACCGGCTTTTTGCATGTAGTGAATGTAAAAATATTCATTTTCGCTATTGATATCAGGGAAATATATTGATAATATTAAAGCGGTGTACAATTCAAAGATGTAAGCCATTTATAAAGTTTAAAGGGGTTGTAAGGGTTGGGCCTTGGATTAGATATCGGTCTGGATTTAGGAACTGCAACGGTGTTGGTATATATCAAGGGTAAGGGAATCGTTTTGCGCGAACCTTCTGTTGTAGCTATTGACAAGAATACTGACAGAATATTGGCAGTTGGAGAAGAAGCTCGGAAGATGCTGGGCAGAACTCCGGGAAATATTATAGCTATCCGCCCTTTGCGGGAAGGTGTAATATCCGATTATCATATAACTGAAAAAATGCTTAAGTATTTTCTTAATAAGGTTTGCTCAAGAAGCTTTTTTAAGCTTTTTAAACCAAGGGTTATGATTTGTGTACCCTCAGGGGTAACAGAGGTAGAAAAAAGAGCAGTTGAAGATGCGGCGGTTCAGGCAGGAGCAAGGAAAACCTATCTTATTGAAGAACCCATTGCAGCTGCTATTGGAGCGGGTATAGATATAACCAAGGCATGCGGAAGCATGGTGGTGGACATAGGTGGCGGTACAACCGATATAGCCGTTATATCCCTTGGAGGTACTGTTGTTAGCACATCTGTAAAGATTGCCGGGGATAAATTTGATGAGGCCATTATACGATATATGCGAAAAAAGCATAACGTAATGATTGGTGAGAGAACGGCCGAAGACCTTAAGATAAGCATAGGAACAGTGTTTCCGAGACAAAAGGAAGTTGAGATGGATATAAGGGGCAGAAACCTAGTTTCTGGGCTGCCAAAGACTATCACCGTTACATCAACTGAGCTTATGGATGCGCTTGAGGAACCCGTATCAAGCATAGTAGAATCGGTACATTCGGTACTTGAAAGAACACCTCCGGAGTTGGCCTCGGATATAAGTGACAGAGGTATTGTAATGACAGGCGGAGGAAGCCTTGTCTATGGAATGGACAAGCTTTTAGAGTATAAAACAGGAATTAAAGTAATTATTGCAGATGAGGCTGTTTCCTGTGTGGCATTAGGTACCGGAAAAACCTTAGATAATCTTGATTATCTTAAAAAGGAAATGTTCGCCGATATAGGTTAAACAGTCGAGTATCATTAAAAAATAGTTTTAAGAACGGACCGATGAAAGAATATTTCATTGGTCCGTATTAATTAGTATCCCACAAATTTTTTGCGGGAAACAAATAATGCGGGTATAATAATAACAGCAACGATAAAGTGGGATGCGGAGACAGGCACCTGTCCCCGCGTCCCACCACCCGTCCCACCCGTATCCCAGGGGCGAAGCACTCATTGAAACGGAGAAACAGATGAGAACTATAGGAATTTGTATAGGTGCTTCCTCTATAACAGTGGCTTGCATCAGAGAAAATGAGAAAGTAATAACAGTCGAAAAAACCAGCTCCATTTCGCACGAGGGAAATCCCAGAGAAATACTACTTGATTTATTAAGTAAAGATATTATTAAAAATGCGGATCGTATTGTGGTTACAGGGCGTAAATTAAGGCATCTTGTTAACGCTACCGCTCTGTCTGAGCCCGAAGCCATAGAAGAAGCATATAAGTATATGATCAGGAATCAAGGCGCCCCCTCTTCACCTGCGGTTATTATAAGTGCAGGCGGAGAAACCTTCATGGTGTACCGGCTTGATTCAAAAGGGCGTATCATCGAGGTCAAAAGCGGTAATAAGTGCGCATCGGGGACAGGTGAGTTTTTTTTACAGCAGATAAAAAGGATGGACCTTCCCATAGAAGAGGCCATAGAAATTGCCGACTCAGATCACCCGTATAAAGTAGCAGGCCGCTGCAGTGTTTTTTGTAAGAGCGATTGTACCCATGCTCTTAATAAGGGAGCAGCAAAATCCAAAGTGGTAGCGGGTTTGTGCAAAATGATGGCCGATAAAATAACTGATCTTTTAAAGGGGGAAGCTCAATCCAAGGTAATGCTGGTAGGCGGAAGCTCCTCCAATAAAATTATGGTTGGATATCTTAAGGAAACCGGTCTGGATGTGGAAATTCCCGCTCACAGCCATTGCTTTGAAGCATTAGGTGCTGCTTTATGGGCTTTAGAAAATAAGACTGCGGAAATTAATATAGATAAGGTTTTCAAGGTAGGAAAAGATGATTTTCCACATCATAAGCCACTGTCCGAGGCTAAAACAAAGGTCAGGTTTATGGAATCGGTAAGAGGTAAAGCAAATAAGGATGATATTTGCATACTGGGGCTTGATGTAGGCTCCACAACCACTAAGGCGATATTAATGCGAAAAGAAGATCAGGCGATCCTGGCCGGTATATATCTTCGTACCAACGGTGACCCTGTGGCAGCGTCCCGGAAATGCTATGAAGGTATAAACTCACAGCTCAGTGTTCCGGTTAGTGTTATAGGGGTGGGTATAACGGGCTCAGGAAGGCAAATTTCGGGTCTTCATGCCTTAACGCCCGCCGTCATAAATGAGATAATAGCCCATGCCAGAGCAGCCGCTTTTTTTGATCCCAAGGTTGATACTTTATTTGAAATCGGGGGGCAGGATGCTAAATATACCTATCTTACCAATGGGGTGGCTTCGGACTATGCTATGAATGAAGCATGTTCGGCGGGAACCGGATCTTTCTTGGAGGAATCTGCTTTAGAAGCCCTCAATTTAAAGGTCGAAGATATAGGCGAAATAGCTATTAAAGGAGAGCAACCTCCGAACTTTAATGACCAGTGCGCGGCTTTCATAGGAAGCGATATCAAAACAGCAATACAGAATGGTATCTCAAAGTCAGACATAGCAGCCGGCCTGGTATATTCTATTTGCCTTAACTATTTAAACAGGGTTAAAGGTAACAGAGCCGTAGGGCAAAAGGTCTTTATGCAGGGCGGTGTTTGCTACAATAAGGCCGTTCCTGCAGCAATGGCGAATCTGACGGGCAGAGAGATTATAGTACCTCCCGAGCCCGGATTGATGGGTGCTTTTGGGGTTGCGTTAGAAACCATGTCCATGCTTGATATTGGACAAATTGAGCCTCAAAAATTTGATTTAGCAGAACTGGCTCGCCGCCGGGTTGATTATGAGGAGCCGTTTATTTGTCAGGGTGGCAAAGAAAAATGTGACCGAAAATGCCAGGTATCTCGGATAAGAATAGATAACAAAATATATCCCTTTGGAGGGGCATGCAACAAATACTATAATCTTCTCGCAAATAAGAAAGAAGCTAAAATTGATGAATTGGACCTTATTTCACTAAGAGAAAGGCTTCTTCTGGAATATGCAGAGCTTAATAACTCTGAATTATCCTCGGCCACAAAAAAGGTTGGAATAAACTTTTCTCTCATGGTTAATACCTTGCTACCGCTTTATGCGGTATTCTTCAAAGCCTTGGGCTATGAAGTGGTTTATCCTCGTAAATCTGATGCCGAAGGTTCATCCCGTAAAGGCGCGGCTTTTTGTTGGCCGGTAGAACAGGCTCACGGCACTTTTCAGGAACTTTTGGGTCTTAACCCGGATATTGTCTTTCTACCCCATGTAAAAGCATTCCCGGTGCCGGGAGGGCAGGATGTGAGCGTTTGCTGTCCGTTTGTCCAGTCAGAGCCTTATCTTCTGAAATCCGCATTTCCTGAGCTGAACAAAACTACGGTACTTAGCCCTGTGTTGGATATGACTACGGGTTATGAAGTTGCCGAGCAAATGTTTATTGATATGGCAAAAGGCTTGGGGCATTCAAAAAAAGAGGCAGAAGAAGCCTTCAATAAAGGAATAAATGCACAAAAAAGTTTTCATAAAGCACTGGAACAAAAGGGAAAGAAAGTTCTTCAAGAGATTGAAGAATCTCCGGATACGGCCATTGTCCTATTTGGACGGCCTTATAATGCTTTTTCCGGACTTGGTAATATGGGAATACCAAAAAAGCTGGCATCAAGAGGCTACAGAGTAATACCCCAGGATTTTTTGCCCGTGTTTGACGAGAAATCCAATGATAAAATGTATTGGGCTTCGGGACAATGGATTTTGAAGGTTGCCCGTTTTGTTGCCCGACATAAAAAGCTTTTTGGCGTATATATAACAAATTTCAGTTGCGGGCCTGATTCCTTTTTATTAACCTATTTCAGAAACATAATGGGAAGTAAGCCTTCTCTTACCTTGGAGCTAGACTCCCATACCGCAGATGCCGGTGTGGATACCCGCATTGAGGCCTTCTTGGATGTGGTACGCCGTTACAGGGACATGGAAGCCGTAGCAGTGCCGGATGATATGCATCGTATAGAGCCCTTTAAGACCGCTGAAGTGGTGAAAATTGCTAACAAAGTATTTGTCGTTACTCCTGATGGAGAAAAATATCCTGTAGACCATCCGAAGGTGAAAATTTTAGTGCCCGCAATGGGGGAAATAGGAGCAAAAATGCTGGCGGCTACCTTAGGTTATGTAGGAGCCAATACCGTTGCCCTTCCGCCTCCGGGTGAGAAAGAACTCAATCTCGGGCGTGGTTACACCTCTTGCAAAGAGTGTCTTCCTCTTTTGTTGACATTCGGCAGTCTTATGCGCTATTTGGATGAGGTTTGGAACGGTGAGGATATATTGGTTAATT
>CAYUZC010000029.1:4411-13074 GCA_964449525.1 uncultured Ruminiclostridium sp. | reverse complement strand
AGACAGCGTATGGATATAATGACAAGTACAAACGATGGATTTGTAATCTCTGAGAAGGATCTGGAGCTCCGAGGCCCGGGTGATGTGTTCGGCGTCAGGCAGCATGGCTTACCTGAACTAAAGATTGCTAACCTTTATCGTGATATGGACATTTTAGCGGATGTACAAAAAGCTGTAAAATATATAATTGATGGGAACCTTCTGATAGACGACCAATACAGACCGCTGGCAGAAAAATTAGATGGAATAATGAAAGAAAAGTTTAAGGATATATCCATGAACTAGGTTAAGGAGAATTTATGTTACGTGTAATTGGAGGAACTGCCAGGGGAGTTCCATTGAAAACCCCCGATACAAAAAATACGCGTCCTACCCTTGACAGAACTAAGGAATCACTTTTTAACATACTAATGCCATATATCGCTGGAACACTGATTTTGGATCTTTTTTCAGGTTCAGGCAGTTTGGGGATAGAAGCCTTAAGCCGAGGGGCCAAAGAAGCTGTTTTTGTTGATCAAAGTAAAAACTGCAGGGATATAATAATCGAAAATCTTAGAAAGACAAGAATGGAAGAACGTTCTAAAGTAATGACATTGGACGTTATTAAAGCCATAAAGACATTAAGTGACCAGAAATTGAAATTTGACATTATTTTTTTAGATCCGCCATATAATATGAATTTTATCGCAAAGACAATACAAAACATAGATGAATTTGATATAATAGCTGAAGAAGGAATTTTAGCTTGCGAGCATCATGTTGATGAAAATGCCCCTGAGCGGGTGGGAAGCCTTACAAAGGTAAGAACCAAGGTATATGGTGAAACACTGTATTCGTTTTATTTAAGAGAGATTTAAGCAAACTGAAGGAGGTTGTCCTTTTGAGAACATTTGTCTATCCCGGGAGCTTTGATCCTGTAACAAACGGACATTTAGACATAATAAACAGAGCATCTAAAATATGCGATAAACTTATCGTGTTGGTATCAGTCAATATGTCAAAAACTCCCGCCTTTACTGTCGAGGAGAGACTCAACCTGTTGAACCTTTCGGTAGGGAATAACAATAATATTGAGATTACAAGCTTTTCCGGCCTTTTGGTTGACTTTATGCGGAAGGCCAAGGCAAAGACAATAATAAAAGGACTTAGAGCCGTTTCAGACTTTGAGTATGAAATGCAGATGGCTTTATTAAATCATAATTTGGATAGTGAAATAGATACCCTTTTTATGATGACAAGTATTCAAAACTCTTTTCTAAGTTCTAGTGCAATTAGAGACTTGGCTAAATATGGTGGTAAAATTAGTGATTTTGTTCCTGAACAAATCGCCGATATAATAATTAGAAAACTAAAAATATGAAAACTGATTTTTGTTGGAGGTCGTAACATGGAATTACTAGATCTTTTGGAACAACTTGAAGATGTTGTAGATAATGGAGTTAATATTCCGCTATCAGGCGGAAGATGTCTTTTAGATAGAGAATCTATATTAGAATTAGTTCAGGAGATACGTCTGAAGCTTCCTGATGATATTAAAACAGCAAAGCGCATCACTGATGAAAAACAGCGTATAATGACCGAAGCGCATCAAGAGGCTGAGAATATTATAAAGAACGCCGAATCTCGCATAGCTGCTTTAGTAGATGAGAACGAAATCACGAAAAAGGCATATGAGCAGGCCGAGGTTATTATTTCCAATACAAAGAAGAATGCCAGAGAGATTCGATTGGGGACAAGAGAATATGCTGATGGCATTCTAAACAAGGTAGAGGAAATTCTTGAGGACACTCTGGATGTAATTAAAATTAACCGCCAGGAATTAAAATAATTCTTTGGTATAGGTGAATTCTACTGCAGAAAGAAAGCTTTATAAAGTAAATTAAGCGTGATAGTAAAAGCTTCTCACGCTTTCTGACTTTTGCCTTGGCATGGTTTATTTTTTCGCATCTGTGATAGTACGATGGGGTGAAATGATTAGTGAAATCAGGAGAATTCCTATAATTACAGGGCGAGTCCACAACATTTCAAAACTTGTTATAGTTTCCATCGCGTAGGTCTGGACAGACATGGGCATAATATATATTGCCAAAAAGGCCAATAGACCTGCTATAATTCCATGAAGCAACTTTCCCAAAAAGAGAAAACTATATTTGCAGCCGGTACCTTTCATTATTCCCATTATTTGAGTATGAACAGCGAAGCCTGCGAACCCAAAAATAGTGGAGATGGCAGCTAGCTGTACATTGAGTTGAATGCTTTTTATGTTATAAATCGCCTGTGCTCCTGAGGTTATTTCCATGATTCCTTTTAAAAGAGTAGCTATAAACTCAGAAAATCCTGGTGCCTGAGAACTCCCCGTGAACATTAACCCGATTATTCGGCCTAAGAATGAAAAAACTCCTAAGAGTGATAATAGTTCAGAAAAAACAGCGAAAAATACAATATATCCGGAGACCTTTATACACAGTATTGCAGCTTCCTCAATTGATGATGTAAATATCCCCGTAAGGATTATGGGCTTTATTTCCTTCTTTCTGAGTTCTAAATCATATTCTCTGGTATCCCGAGTCTGATAAAAGCTCTTGCCCTTACTGCCGGAATCCAAAGTTGCTGCCAGCTTTCCGGTTATAAATGCTGCTATTAAGCCCGATATCCAGTGTATTAAAAGCAAAAAAACTCCCAGCTTTATGCTTTTAAATAACCCGGCGCCAATGGTTCCAATAATAAATAGTGGACTGCAGTTATTAGCTACAGGGAGAAGCCTATTGGCTTGTCTGTAATCCAAAGCTCCTTGGTCGAGCATATCACGGGTCATTTTTGCACCATTGGGATAACCGCTTATAAATCCCAACAAAATAACAAATATCGTATAATAGGGCAGAAAAAAAAACCTTTCTATTATACTTTTAAAGAATTTCGGACATGGAAAAAAAGAAACATATGGAATGATAATTTTGGACAGTACAAAAAAAGGAAATAGAGAAGGGATAACAGTATCAAGACAAAGATATATTGCCTTCTTTGCGATTTGCGATGTCTCTTTTGCAAAAACACAAAGAATAACAGCAAAAACCAGAAACATATAAATTATAATTGTTTTAGTATCAATGCTTTTATTTCTCATATATAATCCCGCTAGTAAGATTGATATAGAATACTTATTCGGCTTTTCCGGCAAAGTTGCAATAAATAATTACAAAATGCTATAATGAAATGGATTATTTAAATAATCTGTTCTTATAATAAAGAGGAAATGGGAGGTATTTAATATGCCTGAGAAAAATATTGATGTTGTAGAGCAGGATAGTATTGGCGAAATAAAAATCAGCTCAGATGTAATAACAGTTATAGCTCACACAGTAGCAAGCGAAATAGATGGTGTGGCTGGTATGAATGCCAATCTATCTGAGAACATTTCCTCTGTTTTGGGTCGTAAGAATCCTACCAAAGGAGTTAAGGTAGAAATTGATGACAACGATGTAACAATCGATTTTTATATTTTAGTTGAATACGGAGCTCGTATACCTGATGTAGCATGGAGAATACAGGAGCGTGTTAAAACCTCGGTTGAGAGTATGACCGGAATGAATGTTGCTTCCATTAATATTCATGTTCAGGGTATAAGCTTTGAAAAGATAAAAGAAGAGAAAAAGCCTGAAGAGCCATCTAAGATGGATTGAGGTTACTTCATGTTTGGTTATGTTGTACCGGATAAGCCTGAACTTAAAATGCGTGAATATGACGTATTTCGAGGATATTACTGCAGCCTATGCAAAACACTTGGGCGTTCTTACGGTCAGGTTTCTAGATTGACGCTTAATTATGATCTTGCATTTCTGTATATTCTGTTAGATTCAATGAGCCCAATTCCTATTGGTGGAAAAAGGCAAAGATGCATTGCTCATCCAATAAAAAAACGTTTTATTATATTTTCTAATATTTTTGCTGAATATACATCAGACATGAATATTATTTTAATGTATTATAATTTAGAGGATAAATGGGATGATGAAAAGAATATTATTGGGGGATCCGGCGTATTAGCATTAAAGAGAGCCTTTAAAAAAGCAAATAAAAAGCATCCGGAAAAATGTACTGCAATTGAGAAACACTTAAAAACACTTTCTTATCTTGAAAAGCAAGGATGCAATTCTATGGATGAAGTTGCGGAAGAGTTTGCCACAATTATGCGGGAGATTTTTGAATGCGGGCATATTAAAGACGAAAACGAGAGAAAGACATTAGGCTGGATGGGATATAATTTGGGACGATGGATTTATATTCTGGATGCATATGATGATATTGAGATGGACGTGAAGCATGGCTCATACAATCCGCTGGTTAGCCAGTATGATTTTAAAGGCGATGACATAAATGCGTTTAAGGAATCAATACAGGAAAAGGTGAATTTTTCTCTGACTTATTCTCTAAGCGAAGTAGAAAAAGCGTATTCCCTTTTGGGTATTGAAAAAAATAAAGGCATACTAGATAACATACTGTATTCAGGCTTAATTGTTAAGACAGACAAGGTGCTGCAAGAAAGAGGTATAAAGAATGGCAAAGAATCCTTATAAGGTTTTAGGAATAAAAGAAGGTGCAAGCTACGATGAAATAAAGCGCGCATATCGTGAGCTGGCAAAAAAATATCATCCTGACAGATATCAAAATAATCCTCTGTCAGATTTAGCTGACGAAAAAATGCGGGAGATAAACGAAGCCTATGATACGGTTATGAAAAATGCCGGTGGGAATTATCAATATAAGCCGGATTATGAACAATCCTACGATAACAGTAATGCATCAAAGGGCGCATATGGGCAACAATATCAACGGCAACAACAGCGACCAGGTTCTCAGTCTCAGTCACAAACGCAATCGGGAAATAATTCCCAATATCAGTATGCAAATGAAGTTGATCTTGAGAATAAGGCAAGAACGTATATTAATAGCGGAAATTTGAACGAAGCGCAGAAAATACTTGATAGAATGAAAAACAGAACCGCCTCTTGGCATTATTTGCAGGGCCTTATTTTCTTGAGAAGAGGCTGGTATGACAGAGGATTTACTAATATTCAAAAGGCAGCTAATATGGATCCGGCCAATTTTGAATACCGAAATGCACTGAATAATCTTAACCAGCAATCTACAGGATATAGGCAAAATAATTACTATCGAAATAGTTATAATAGTAGCCCGGATATGTGCAATCTTTGCGTAAATCTCTGGTGCGCAGATAGTTGTTGTGAATGTATGGGCGGAGATCTTATTGGTTGCTGTTAAGCAATATTTCAGAATGAGGTTTAAGATTGGAAGACAACACAGAATTGAAAACCCAGAATAAAAGGCAGATGGATAAAACACGAAAAATTGCTTTAACAGGAATACTATCGGCATTCATTGTTATAGTATTGTTTTTGGAATCAATTGTGCCTACAGGAAGATTGGGATTTTATGTTTTAGCCGGTTTCATCTTGTCAATTATAATGTTGGAGACAGGTGTTAAATGGGCATGGGCAGCTTATGTGGTGACATGCGCTACAGGCTTTCTTTTGATTCCGGAAAAGCTCAATATCCTGCCATATATTTTATTCTTTGGTATATATACATTACTAAAATTTCATATTGAATCGTTGCGAAAGCCCTGGCTTGAGATAGTACTGAAACTTATTGCTTTTAATCTCTTTCTGTGGCCGGCATGGAGCATAGCAAAGGTTTTTCTTCCGGAATATTTAACCGAGGGAACCATGATAATTGTAACGGGCATTGTTTTACAAGTAGTATTTGTTATATATGATATATTGTTTACTGCATGGATTAGATTTTATTTTGAAAAAATAGCGCCAAAGGTTAGAAAATCCTAATTGAGAGGGGTATGGTTTAAAACTCCGGTTATGAGAAACGCCTTACTTTCTAGCTGCGGCATTTATAGTCGTAGCTTTCTGATTGTGAGGGAGTGTGAAACGACCGAAAATGCGTAAGTATACAGAAAGGAAAACATGATGTTTCTACATCATTAATGAATTTATGAACGAGAAATCATTACGTGTTCTTGAATACGATAAAATTAAGAAAATGCTTAGCGAGAGAACGGTTTCAGCGCTGGGAAGAACATATGTCGAGGATTTGAATCCTATTACTGATTTTTATAAAGTCGAAGACAGACTAAAGGAAACCAGTGACGCCGCGGCATATTTATGGCGTAAGGGCGGTGCGCCCTTTGGTGGAATCCATGATATTAGAAGTGCTCTGAAGCGGGTAGAACTCGGGTCAACCTTGGGTACATCCGAGCTTTTGAGAGTCGGGGATGTTCTTCGTTGCGGAAGGGTAATAAAGCAATTCCTCACCAATGATGTGCCTGCCGACTGGGAAGGTAATACAGTTCTGGAATTAGGTCACCAAATGACAAGCTTCAAGCAGTTGGAGGATGTTATATCTAACGCAATAATCAGCGAAGAGGAAATATCTGACCGAGCCAGTCCTGAACTATTTTCCATAAGAAAAAGTATCCGGCAGAAGCAGGATGGTATAAAAGATAAACTATCATCAATTATTCGTTCCAATGATTACAAAAAGATAATGCAGGATGCTGTGGTTACAATAAGGAGCGATCGTTATGTTATTCCTATAAAACAGGAATTTAAAAGTCAGGTTCCGGGCCTTATTCACGACATGTCATCCTCCGGAGCCACTGTGTTTGTAGAGCCAATAACAATAGTTGAAGCAAACAATGAGATTAAAACACTGTTAATCAAAGAACAGCGTGAAATCGAGCGAATTTTGGAGGAGCTTTCGGCCAAAGTAGCCGAGATAAGAGTTGAGCTGGGCATTAATGTAGAAATCCTGTCAAGACTGGATTTCATGTTTGCAAAGGCAAAGCTTTCCCGGGATATGAACGGTATTCGTCCTCATCTTTTAAATAAAAGACAAATTAAAATAAAACAAGGCCGTCACCCGCTTTTGGAAAAGCATAGTGTCGTGCCTATTGATATTGAATTGGGTAATGAATTTTCCACATTAGTAATTACAGGGCCTAACACCGGAGGCAAAACTGTCACTCTAAAAACAGTGGGGCTTTTTGTAATTATGCTCCAGTCCGGGCTGCATATTCCTGTAAAAGAGGGAAGTGAATTTGGTATGTTCGGAAGTGTTTATGCCGATATTGGCGATGAACAGAGCATAGAACAATCATTAAGTACCTTTTCGTCCCATATGAAGAATATAGTGCAAATTTTGAATGATGCTGATGAGGGCTCGCTGGTTTTATTTGACGAGCTCGGGGCAGGAACAGACCCTACAGAGGGTGCGGCGCTGGCTATTGCTATCCTCGAAGGCCTTACAAAAAGAGGAATTTGTACAATGGCAACAACTCATTACAGTGAGCTTAAAATCTATGCAATGACAACAGATAAGGTGCAGAATGCCTGTTGTGAGTTTGATGTTGAGACTCTTCGTCCTACTTACAGACTTCTGGTAGGTGTTCCGGGAAAAAGTAATGCATTTGCTATATCTCAGAAGCTGGGTTTGGATGCCTATATAATTCATAAGGCCAAGGAATATTTATCCCAGGATAATATACGGTTCGAGGATGTACTTTCTGATATCGAGAAAAACAGAACTCAGGCTGAAAAGGAAAAAGATGCGGCTAGCGTACTTAAGCGCGAAATCGAAGATTTGAAAATTGAAGCCAAAAAGGAAAAGGACAGGATAAATAAAGAAAAAAGCAGTATTATTGCCAAAGCAAAAGAAGAAGCCAGAGCAATAGTGATGAATACTCGGTATGAATCAGAGGAGCTTCTGGACCGTTTAAAGGAGCTTCATAAGCAAGGTATTACTGCAAACAGTGAGAGGAGTCTTCAAGAAGCCAGAGCAGGTGTTCGAAATCTGGATAATATAGAAGGGGAGCTGGTTGACTCATTTGTAACACATGAATATATTGAGGCACCAAAGGATCTAAAACCCGGAGAAACTGTATTAATGATAAATCTTAATCAAAAGGCAACTGTGCTTGAGAAACCTGATTCTGATGGTCAGGTAATGGTACAGGCAGGCATAATGAAGGTTAAAGTCAATACAAAACAACTTAAGCGTATTAACGAGCAAAAGGAATCTTTAGAAAAAATAAACCGGGTTCGGGTGGCCGGAGTAAAAGCCTCAAATGTAAAGCTAGAGCTGGATTTGCGGGGGCTTAATGTTGAGGAATCTATCGAAAAGGTGGACAAATACATTGACGATGCTGTTTTAGCAGGATTACATGAAGTCTCAATAATTCACGGAAAAGGTACAGGTATACTGCGGAAGGCTATTCATGCTCATTTCCATAATCATACCCATGTGGCAGCATATCGTTTGGGTAACTATGGTGAAGGTGATACCGGAGTTACAATAGTTGAACTTAAGTAAGGAGTAAAAAAATGCACGGATTAGGAACCATAGTAAATGTTATAGCAATAATTATCGGTGGTGCTTTTGGAATAATTCTTAAAAAAGGCATACCTGAACGATTTAAAACTACTATTATGCAGGCTATCAGCCTTGCGGTTGTTATTGTAGGAATTTCGGGAACTCTACAGGGTGTTTTTACTGTAACCGAACAAGGAAAGCTTGATAGGGAATACATAACAGGAATGATATTATGTCTGGTGATAGGAAGTTTGATAGGGGAA
>CAYUZC010000029.1:1720-4311 GCA_964449525.1 uncultured Ruminiclostridium sp. | reverse complement strand
GCCACACTGGGGATAGGAGTTATTTTTTCAAGCCTGCCTGTATTAATTTATCAAGGTGCAATAACAGCATTAGCAGGTGTTTTGAAGCCTCTGTTAAGCGATGTTGTAGTATCCCAGATGTCTTTGGTCGGAAGTGTGCTTATATTAGCCATTGGCTTTAACCTGTTGGAAATAAAAAAGTTTAAGGTTGGAAATATGTTGCCGGCAATTTTCATTCCTTTAGTCTATTCACTGCTGTATAATTTGATTATACCGGTGTTCAAGTAGTAACTAGAGAATGGCGAGGATGCTTATAAAATCGTAAAAGGTTAAGGATAAGTCCTTTTTTGTAATGCGTTGACGGGTGGGGCTCTTATTATGTACAATAAAAATGTAAATATAAATAAAATGATTTTATGGATGTGTTTTTATTGGATGAAAAGGTTGCAACACCTGTTTATTTGAAAATTGCGCTTGATATTGCCTCAAGAATTGCAAGAGGGGAATTCAAAGAGAATAGTAAGATATACGGTAGGTCTATTATGTCTTCTGAATATGGTGTCTCTCCGGAAACCATAAGAAGAGCTCTTAAACTACTATCTGATATGAATGTAGTTGAGATAAAACAAAGTAGTGGTGCAATTGTTTTATCCAGAAAAAGTGCGCAAGAATATATAAACCGTTTTAAAGGGAGGGAGAGTACTCAATCCCTTAATTTACAGCTTAATAAACTGGTTGATGAGCAAAAAAAGCTTAGTAAGAAACTAATTAGTATTTCCAAGATGATTACGAGGTCATCGGTAAAATGGTCACATTCCGATCCGCTTAAAAACTTTGAAGTCGATGTTGGTAATAATTCGCCGGTTGTGGGTAAAAGCATCAACGAGCTAAATTTTTGGCATGCAACAGGAGCAACTATTGTGGCAATTCGACGCGGGAAAGAAATTATTTTATCTCCCGGACCCTATGCGGTACTTTCTGAAAATGACACAATAATATTTATCGGTGACCAATCTGCGGTAAATGCGGTTACTATGTTTGTGAACCCATGAACGTCATTTAAAAACTTAAAATACAAATCTTAATATTGATTAAAATGTGTAGTTTTGTAGATCCTACGCCTTTTTTGTCAGCTTTAATCAACGCATTTTTCTTGACAACCGACAACTTATAAACTAAAATAAGTATGTCGGTTGGCAACTCTTTCGAGTTGCTTTTTAAATCTGGAGACTAATTTGTAAGTCTATTAGAAATAATACTAAATAAAAAATTTCAGGAGGACAATAATGAAAAGAAAATCAATTTTACTTATAGCATGCTTAGCTATAGCCTTGGTGTTTAGTGCTTGTTCAGGCACTAACCCAGGAGAAGCTAAACAAATCAAAGCGGTATTTGCCGATGCCGGTTGGGACAGCATACGCTTTCATAATGCAGTTGCATCTTACGTTGGAGGTGCAGCCTACAATATTGCCGGGGAAGATATCCCAGGAACCACACCTATAACCTATAATGGAATGATTGCGGGAGATGTGGATGTGTATATGGAGGTTTGGGTAGATAATCTACCGACCTACCAGGATGATGTTGCAGCAGGAAAATTCAAAGAGCTTGGAATTAACTTTGATGATAACAAGCAAGGTCTTTATGTACCAAGATATGTTATCGAAGGCGATTCTGAACGTGGAATTGAACCTATGGCTCCTGATTTAAAAACTGTAGAGGATTTAAAAAACTACAGCGATATTTTCAAAGACCCCGATGATAATTCAAAGGGCCGCATATATGGTGCGATATCGGGATGGGAAGTTGATACTGTAATGCGTAATAAGTATAAATTCTATGGCTTGGATGCAAACTACAACTATTTTGATCCCGGATCAGAAGCAGCATCCATTGCAGCTATTGCAGCAGCATATAATAAAGGAGAGCCGGTTGTTTCATATCATTGGGATCCGACATGGCTTACTGGTAAATTAGATTTGGTCATTTTGGAGGATGCGCCCTATGACCCTGAGTTATATCCCTTAGGCCAAACCGAATGTCCTTCGATGAATATTACTATTTGCGTAAGCAATGAATTTTATGAAAAGGCACCGGAATTTGCGGAGTTTTTAAGCAAATATCGTACAAGCAGTGCGCTCACAGCTGAAGCCTTGGCTTATATTGAAGATAATGACGCATCTATGGTTGAAGCGGCCGAGTGGTTTTTAAAAGAGCATGATGATTTGCTTACGCAATGGCTACCTGAAGATAGAGCTAAACTTGTAAGAAACAAGTTTAGTAAGTAGATGAGGTGGATTTATGTCAGATTGGTTTATTGATTTTCCATCGAGTATTAAACTTAATATTAGTGATCCTATAGATCGCTTTATAGATTATCTTATAAGGGAATGGGATTCTTTCTTTGATGCCATAACAAAGGGTTTACGACTACTTCTGAATAGTATTGGATATGTAGTTGATAGGATTCCTTGGTGGTTGCTTATAATAATAGTATTTGTTCTCACCTGGAGAATGAGTAAAAAAATAGGGAAGGCTATACTGTATTCAGTGCTTCTTTTTTCAATAGGAGCCATGGGCCTTTGGTCAATGATGAATACTACTCTTACCCT
>CAYUZC010000029.1:0-1620 GCA_964449525.1 uncultured Ruminiclostridium sp. | reverse complement strand
TAAGGTGAAAATTCCCCAGGCAATGCCAACCATTATGACCGGTGTAAATCAGACCATCATGATGGCTATATCAATGGTAGTAACATCCTCCATGATAGGGGTCACAGGTCTTGGGCAAGAAGTTATCACAAGTATAAATAGGCTTCAGGCCGGAAGAGGATTTTCAGCGGGTATAGCTATCGTAATAATAGCTATCATTATCGACAGACTTACTCAGGGAATAATCGAGAAAGGAGAGGCTGCAATTGAAGAATAATGAAAACATAGTATTAGAAGTAAAAAACCTCTCCAAACTGTTTGGAAAAAACAAAACTCCGGCATTTGAGATGATGAAAAATGGTGGTGAAAAAGGTGATGTTGCAAAAAAATTAGGTGTCACCGTAGCTGTCAACGATGTATCCTTTGAAGTTGAGAGAGGAAAAATATTTGTCCTTATAGGCTTGTCAGGTTCGGGAAAGTCGACTGTTGTTCGTTGCCTAAATTTGCTTCAAAAGCCTACTTCAGGGGATGTGCTTTTCGAAGGGAAAAGTATTTTAAACTTTGATAAAAAGGAGCTTCTAGAATATAGGAGACGAAAGGTTTCAATGGTATTTCAGAGCTTTGGCCTCATGTCCCACAGAAATGTACTGGAAAATGTCGCATATGGTCTTGAAGTAAGAGGAACAAAAAAAGCCGACAGGGAAAATCGAGCACGGGAAATAATACAAATGGTAGGTCTTGATGGCTGGGAGGGTATGAGTATCTCTCAGTTAAGCGGTGGCATGCGTCAGCGCGTGGGAATTGCCAGAGCACTTGCCAATGACCCGGAAATTCTGTTGATGGATGAGCCGTTTTCTGCATTGGACCCTCTTGTTAGGCAAGATATGCAGTTTGAGCTACTTTCAATACAAAAGAAGCTTAATAAGACCGTAGTATTTATCACACATGATATTAACGAAGCATTTAAGTTAGGCGATACGGTTGCTATAATGAAGGACGGTAAAATAATACAAATGGATATACCTGAAAATATGGCCGCCAATCCTGCCAACGAATATGTTGAAAACTTTATTAACAGTGCTGACAAGGGGCAGATATATTCTGTTAAACACATTATGCACACTCCGTCGTGTTTGATAAGAACCAAGGATGGGGCAAACCGTGCACTTAAACAAATGCGCGACAGTGGTGTCTCAAGCGCATATGTAGTAGGAGAGAAGCTAGAGCTTATAGGCATACTCACCCTTGATGATGCTATGAAAGTAAAATCTGGCGAAGTTCCTATACAAGACGCAATAATCAGAGATATACTGACAACAAAAAAAGATACTTTGATATCAGATTTGCTATCAGTGGCTGCTTCTGCAAAGTATCCAATTGCTGTTGTAGACGACGAAAATCATCTAGAAGGAATAGTGACAAAAGCATCTGTTTTAGCGTCACTTGTATAATATCTTGATTAAATGTTAAAGGGACGGGCTGCTAACAAGCCCGTCCCTTTGATATTCTCAAACATTAAATCTGAACGGGTTATATCTTTGTCATACATGGCATATTTCTTCATATAGCACTGTAGAGTTTGGACTATAAAAAATCTTATGCAGTACCAGTTGACGGCTTAGAATTCTACATATATAGTAA
>CAYUZC010000028.1:0-13362 GCA_964449525.1 uncultured Ruminiclostridium sp. | reverse complement strand
TGATGGTTAAGAAAGGCGAGGCTGATGGTATGGTAGCCGGGGCTATAAATTCAACGGCTAATACTCTTCGTCCGTCCCTTCAGATATTGAAGACAGCTCCAGGCACAAAGCTTGTATCGTCTTTCTTCATAATGATTGTGCCTGATTGTGAATTTGGCAGCAATGGTACTTTTCTGTTCTCAGATTGCGGTCTTGTTGAAAATCCTTCTGCAGATGACCTCTCGGAAATAGCGCTAGCTTCTGCAAAGTCTTTTGAAAATCTGGTGAGCGGTGAGCCGAAGGTAGCAATGCTTTCATATTCCAGTTACGGAAGTGCAAAGAGCGATTTAACGGAGAAGGTAGTAGAGGCTGCCAGACTGGCAAAGGAAAAAGTTCCAGGAATTCTGCTGGATGGTGAACTGCAGGCGGATGCTGCACTGGTACCATCAGTGGGAGCTTCAAAGGCAAAAGGCAGCCCGGTGGCAGGACAGGCCAATGTGCTGGTATTCCCTGATTTAAATAGCGGAAATATTTCTTATAAATTGGTTCAAAGGTTAGCTAAGGCGGAGGCATACGGACCTGTTACGCAGGGTATTGCAAAGCCGGTAAATGATCTCTCAAGAGGCTGCAGTGCGGAGGATATAGTTGGAGTAGTTGCGATTACTGCTGTGCAGGCACAGAAATCTTAAAACAAAACTGTCAAGAGAGATAGCACAAATATTAATAGAAATACAAATACAAATACAAATATAAGCCTGGTAAGGCTAATAAGATGAATTGGAGAAGTCAAATGAAAATATTGGTTATTAATGCAGGAAGCTCATCACTAAAGTTTCAGCTTCTTGATATGGATGAAAATAAGGTTCTGGTAAAGGGCATATGCGACAGAATTGGGATTGATAACTCCGTAATGGAGTATCAAGTACCAGGTAAAAATAAATACGTGGTCAATAAAGAAATGGAAAAGCACAAAGATGCGATAGCTCTTGTACTGAAAACATTGATTGATAAAGATCATGGTGTTATCAAATCTACGTCTGAGATCTGTGGTGTAGGCCACAGAGTTCTGCATGGCGGTGAAAAATTCCATGATCCTGTGCTGATTAATGACAAGGTAATGGATGCAATAAGAGAATGTATACCTCTTGGACCGTTACATAATCCGGCAAACATTATGGGGATTGAGGGCTGTGTAGCTGAAATGAAAGGTATTCCAATGATTGCAGTCTTTGATACCGGTTTTCACCAGACAATGCCGAAATATGCTTATACTTATGCAATTCCTTATGAAGCATATGAGAAATATTCCGTCAGAAAGTATGGCTTTCATGGAACGTCACATAAGTATGTGACACAAAAAGCCGCAGAAATGCTAGGCAAACCAATAGAGAAGCTAAAGCTGATATCCTGCCATTTAGGGAATGGTGCAAGCATTTGTGCAGTGAAATATGGAAAATGTATTGACACAAGTATGGGGCTTACTCCTCTTGATGGTCTGGAGATGGGTACCAGATGCGGAACTATTGATCCTGCTGTTGTAACGTTCTTAATGCAAAAAGAAGGAATGTCAGCAGCTGAAATGGACACCTACCTGAACAAAAAATCCGGTTTGTTGGGGGTATCTGGTGTTAGCAATGATATGAGAGATACGCAGAAGGCCGCAATAGCCGGGAATAAGAGAGCACAGCTTGCTATTGATATCTTTGTATACAGAGTCAAGACTTTTGTCGGGTCCTATTTTGCGGCAATGAATGGAGCAGATGCAATAATTTTCACAGGCGGCATAGGAGAAAATGACGAGCTTATAAGATTAAAGTCTCTTGAAGAAATGGATAACCTTGGTATTGCGATTGATCCTGAAAAAAACAAAACAAGGGGTAAAGAAATCGACATCTCAGCAGCAGAAGCAAAAGTAAGGACTCTTGTAATCCCCACCAATGAAGAGCTTGCAATTGCTAAAGAAACAAAAAAAATGATTAGCGATTGTTGACAATGCCTGATGTACAATATAAAATTGGAAGGTAAAGGGCTAACCCTTTACCTTTTTTATTAATTAAGGAATAGACCCCCTTTGGAGGATAACATGAAGGTATGTAAATTTGGCGGAACATCTATGGCGAGTAGTGAACAGATTAAAAAGGTATGTTCAATTATCACAAGTGATAAGGATAGACGTGTGGTAGTCGTATCAGCACCGGGAAAGCGCTTTGACAATGATATCAAGGTTACGGATATGCTTATTGACTGTGCAAATAAATACCTTTCAAATGATGATTATGGATTAGTCCTCAATCAAATCATTGAACGCTACGCAGAAATCGCAAGAGATTTAGGCCTAAATGAGCATATTATTAAGGACATAGGAAACAATTTGGAAACCAGAATTTCTATGAGTTATAATTCACCAGATAAATTTATGGATTCTATGAAAGCTGCAGGAGAGGACAATGCTGCTAGGCTTGTTGCTTATTATATGGAAAGCCAAGGAATAAGATCCCAATATATGAATCCAAAGGATGCTGGCATGTTTTTAAGTGATGAGTATGGAAATGCAAGAGTACTGCCTCAATCCTTCAAAAAGCTGTCAAAACTAAAAGATATTGATAAAATCATTATTTTTCCTGGGTTCTTTGGGTATTCCTTATCGGGGGAGGTTGTTACTTTCCCAAGGGGAGGTTCAGATATAACTGGATCAATTTTAGCTGCAGCATTAGAGGTTGATGTATATGAGAATTTTACAGATGTAGACTCGGTATTTGTAGCCAGTCCAAAGCTTATCAATAAACCAAAGGCGATATCGGCTTTAACCTACCGGGAAATGCGAGAGCTGTCATACGCCGGGTTTTCTGTGCTACATGAAGAAACCTTGGAACCTGTGTTTCAAAGAGGTATTCCAGTTAATATAAAAAATACCAATAATCCTGATTCACCCGGTACTATGATAACTCCAACAAGAGAAATGAACGAATGCCCGGTTGCCGGAATCGCCGGAGATAAAGGTTTTTGTTCAATAAATATTAATAAATATATGATGAATAGAGAAATAGGTTTTGGACGTAAGGTTCTTCAAATACTCGAAGAGGATTGCATCCCATTTGAGCATATGCCTTCTGGAATTGACGATATTTCAATTATTGTTCGTAATAAGTTCCTTAATGACGAAAGAAAAAGCAACATTATGGAAAGGATCGCCAAGGAATTGCGTGTTGACAGTGTAAGTCTGGAATATGACTTAGCATTGATTATGGTGGTCGGTGAAGGAATGACTAGTACTGTAGGTATCATGAGTCGTATTACTAAAGCAATGTCAGCAAATAAGATTAATATCAGAATGATAAATCAAGGATCTTCTGAGGTCAGTATTATGTTAGGTGTTAGCGAAGAAGATGCGAACAATGCTATTATTAGTATATATAATGAATTCTTTAGTTAAATAATTAAATAAAAACAGTGTATAATTGTAGTATGGTAGGAGATGTTTATTATGATTCTTGTTTTAAAACCCGGATCGTCGCGGGAACAGACCGATGAGCTGTTAAACCGCATCAAATCAATGGGACTGGATATTCATATCTCAGTCGGTGTTGATACAACAATTGTAGGGCTTGTTGGTGATACCACTAAGCTTGATAGGCTGTATTTTTCTTCTTATGACATTGTTCAAAATGTTTTAAAGGTTACTGAACCTTTTAAAACCGCTAACAGAATGTTCCATCCCGATGATTCAATTATTGAAGTAAACGGCAGAAAAATTGGGCAGGGATACTTTGTAATTATTTCAGGTCCTTGTTCAGTTGAAAGTGAAGAACAAATCGTATCGGTTGCAAAAGAGTTAAAAAATGTTGGTGCATCATTTTTAAGGGGTGGGGCATATAAGCCCAGAACCTCTCCCTATAGCTTCCAAGGACTAGGTCTTGAGGGCTTGGATCTTTTGAAAATTGCCAGAGCAGAAACTGGTTTGCCTATTGTTTCCGAAATCATGTCTACTGACGTTTTAGATAGGTTTGTTGAAGATGTGGATATTATTCAGATAGGTGCTCGTAATATGCAAAACTTTGTTATGTTAAGAGAATTAGGGCGAACAAAGAAGCCTATATTATTAAAACGCGGATTATCAGCTACTTTAGAAGAATGGTTGATGTCAGCCGAGTATATTTTGAGTGAAGGAAATGAAAAGGTTATATTATGCGAACGTGGTATAAGAACCTTTGAGACATATACGCGCAATACTTTGGACTTAAGTGCGGTGCCTGCAATTAAAAAGCTAAGTCATTTACCTATTATAGTAGATCCCAGCCATGGCACAGGGAAATCATGGATGGTGGGTACTATGTCTAAAGCCGCATTGGTGTCCGGCGCAGACGGAGTTGTTATTGAAGTTCACAATAACCCTAAATGTGCATTAAGCGATGGAGATCAATCTATAACACCCTCTGAATACGCTTCGATTCTTCCTAAATTAAAGATGCTTGCAGAGGTAGAGGAAAAACAAATGGAGGTTTAGCCCGTGAATAGAGTAATTGTAAATGCAGGGGGTAAAACCTACGAAATTCATATAGAATACGATCTTTTTAATAAATTGCCCGATATTTTTCATGAGAAATATTTCGGGAAAAAGTTAGCTATTGTATCTGACAGCAACGTTTTTAAACTTTATGGGAGATTCCTTATTCAAAAGCTTGAACAAAAAGGCTTTTTAGTTGTCCCTATAACCTTTGAGGCCGGAGAAAAAAGTAAGAATCTGGTGACCTTAAACGTAATTTATGATTCACTTGCTGACAATGCTTTTACCAGAAGCGATATAGTTGTTGCATTAGGTGGCGGAGTAACAGGAGATATGGCCGGTCTTGCCGCTGCAACTTTCTTAAGAGGACTGGGATATATTCAGGTTCCAAGTACTCTTTTGGCAATGGTTGACTCAAGTATCGGAGGGAAGGTAGCTGTTGACCACCCTAAGGGAAAGAACCTTATTGGTGCATTTTATCAACCAGACGCGGTTTACACCGACCCTAAGCTATTAGAATCATTAAGTGACAGACATTTTTCCGATGGCATGGCAGAGCTCTTAAAGCATGGGTTTATAAAGGATATCAACTTATATGAACAGCTTGTTAATGATGATAATGTATATAACAGGGCATCTATATCCAAAAATCTTGATGAGTATATTTTTTCAAGCTGCAGTATTAAAAGAAATGTTGTTGAAGAGGATGAGCAGGACAATGGAATACGTCAATTATTAAACTTCGGACATACCATCGGCCACGCAATAGAAAAAGTGCAGAATTATTGTGGATTATCCCACGGAGAAGCGATATCCATTGGAATGGTTGTAGTTACAAAGCTTACAGAAAAAATTGGGCTTACCAAAATAGGTGAATCCGATAAGATAGAAAAAGCCCTGAATAGATATAACCTTCCCACCAAATGGCCTGAATTGAACACGCAAGAAGTTGTAAGTGCAATATCTCTTGATAAAAAAAACCGGTCCGGCAAAATTACAATTGCCTATATAGAAGAAATAGGACAGGGCAGACTTGTAGAGATTGAGCTTAAAGAGCTGGAGGGCAAAATCCATGGCATACTTAAGGATTAAATCAAAGCCTCTTAACGGAAAAATAACGTCTCAGCCCTCAAAAAGCATGGCTCATAGAGCTATTATTTGTGCTTCTTTGGCAAACGGTAAATGTAAAATTGATAATGTGGTTTTATCAGATGATATAAATGCTACTTTAGGGGCCGTTGCTTCCTTAGGTGCTGAGATAATTATTGAAGACAGCCTAAATTACAATGGCAGGAAGCTTATTACGATTCACTCCAATGGAAAAATTTCCTCGGAACATAAGACTATAGACTGTAAAGAATCGGGTTCCACCGCTCGTTTTATGATGCCTATAACCAGGCTTGATTCAACATTTTCTATATTGACAGGCAGTGGACGGCTCAGAGAAAGGCCCTTTGACATTTATAGGGATTTATTCACACATAAGGGTATTACCTATAAGGATAATGAGGGTAAGATGCCTATTTCTCTTTCCGGTAAACTAATTCCAGGTAAGTTTAGCCTCTCCGGAAATGTGAGCTCACAGTTTGTGTCAGGCCTGCTATTTGCATTACCGCTTCTGGAAGATACCTCTGAAATAAATATAACCGGAGAGCCACAATCGTTACCTTATATAAAAATGACATTACAAGTGCTTAAAGAATTTGGCATCAGTATTGAATATGATTGTAGCTACAAAAATTACATAATTCCCGGGAACCAATCATATAAAGCGATTCCATTGTATATAGTTGAAGGTGACTGGTCCCAGGCCGCATTTTTTTGTGTGATGGGAGCACTTTCGGGTCAGCTGACTTTAACCGGTTTAAATCTAAACTCCTCTCAGGGTGATAAGATCATCATGGATATTTTAAAAGAAATGGGTGCTTCGCCTGAAATTAATGAGCAGGGGATAACATTTAATACTTCTGTTTTAAAAGGTATAACAATAGATGTATCTCAATGTCCTGATTTAGTCCCCGCAATTGCTGTAGCGGCTTCAACAGCAAAAGGAGTAACATCAATAATAAATGGAGCCAGACTTCGTATAAAGGAATCTGACAGGCTTATGACAACATGCAGAGAGCTTAATGCTATAGGCGCTGATATTACTGAAAAAACAGACGGATTAATAATAAAAGGAAAACCGGATCTAATTGGTGGAAGAGCTTTTGGCTCAGGGGATCATCGAATTGTAATGGCCGTAGCGGCTGCATCGTCAATTTGCAGAGAGCTTGTTGAAATTGATGGATATGAAGCTGTTAAAAAGTCATATCCGGAATTCTGGCAGGATTTTATTTCGCTGGGAGGAGAGGTTGAGTTTTATGAGTAGTGTTTTTGGAAAAAACATAAAAGTTTCTATATTCGGAGAGTCTCACGGACCTGCTATTGGTGTGGTCATTGACGGGCTTCCTTCGGGGTTCGATATTGATCCCGAGATTATTTCCAAGGAAATGGGTCGCAGAAAGCCCGCATCAGGAGTTTATTCTACCAAGCGTAATGAAGCTGATGAGGTGGAAATTGTAAGCGGAATCTATAATGGAAAAACTACCGGTACACCTGTTTGTGCAATAATAAGAAATACTGATTGTATGAGCAAGGATTACGATAATCTGGAAAGCCTTTTACGGCCAGGACATGCCGATTTTTCCGGATTCATAAGATATAATGGCTATAATGATAAAAGAGGTAGCGGACACTTTTCCGGAAGATTAACCGCACCTATAGTGTTTGCCGGTGCTATAGCTACCCAAATACTTAATGTTTATGGCATAACAATCGGCTCACATATTGATTCCATATATGATTTTCGTGACATAAGATTTGACAGTACTCAGATAACCAAAGACCAGCTATTAATGCTTAAAGAGATGGATATTCCAGTTAATGACAGATCATGTAGAGAAGCATACCTTGAGATAATTGAGGAAGCAAGAAGGAATTTAGATTCAGTGGGCGGGATTATCGAAACAACTATAATTGGTATATCAGCAGGAATTGGTTCTCCCATATTTGATAATGTTGAAGCAAAGTTATCATCAATCCTTTTTTCGGTACCTGCAGTTAAAGGGGTTGAATTCGGAGAAGGCTTCGGGATAACCAAGCTATATGGGAGCCAAGCAAATGACAGCTTTTATCTACAAGATGAAAATATATATACCCGAACCAATAATAACGGCGGAATCAACGGTGGAATAACTAATGGTATGCCTGTTGTATTCCGCACGGCAATAAAGCCTACTTCTTCTATAGCCAAGGAACAGGACACAGTGGACATAAAGAAAGGAAGCAATTCTAAATTGGTGGTGAAAGGGCGACATGATACCTGTATTGTTCCAAGAGCAGTTCCGGTAATTGATGCAGCAACCGCTATTGCAGTATTGGATTTACTACTAGAGCACTACGGCTTAGAAGGTTTTAATAAAGGCAGGTCGATATAATGGAGAATAATCATCTTGAAATAATACGAAAAGAGATTGATAAGGTAGATTTAGAGCTTTCAGCCTTAATACAAAAGCGTATGGATTTAGTAACCGAAGTAGCTGAATTTAAGGCAAAGTCAGGCAAAGGTGTTTTGGATAAAAATCGTGAAAATGATGTTATTCAAAATGTTCTTTCTAAGGTTAGTAAAAAAGAGTACAAGAATAATGTCCAAGCGGTATTTGAATGTATAATGTATAATTCCAGAGAATATCAAAAAATGCGCATAGAAAACAAAGATATTATAAAATCACGTTATGTAGTTATTGGCGAAAAATTATCACATAGTATTTCACCGGATATTCACAAACAATTATTTGAAAAAGCTAATATTAACGCTGGCTATGAGTTGCTGGAAATACCGAAGACAGGGATTGCGGAAATATTAGACCGGCTTAAAAAAGAAGGATATACCGGTATCAATGTTACTATTCCGTATAAAACAGATATCATCGCGTATTTAGATTCAGTATCTGATATCGTAAAAAGAATTGGTGCTGTTAATACAGTGAAAATTACCGAAAAATATGAGGGCTATAACACAGATTATTATGGTTTTGGAAAAGCGCTTGATTACTATAAATTTAATCCGGAAAACAAAGTATGCGCAGTTATGGGAAGTGGCGGTGCCACCAGAGCAGTAGTTGCATATTTAGAAGATCATGGAATATCAGATATAACCATAGTGACCAGAAATACCGAATCTGCAGTTTTAAAGTTTCCAAAACAAAAAAGTACAGAATTAGAGTCTTTTTCGGCCAAGGGCTATGATTTGGTGATTAACGCAACACCTGTGGGCATGTTTCCGAAAACAGGTTATTCTCCAATAAGAAAAGAGCAACTTAAAGGAGCATCATTTGTTATGGATCTTATTTATAACCCTGAAGAAACAATGTTTCTAAAGTTTGCTCAAGAGCTTCATATACCTAATGCCAACGGCCTTTATATGCTTGTTGCTCAGGCTATAAGTTCAGAGGAAATATGGCAGGGAGTTACTTATGATAATGACATAATAAATGATATTTACGAGAAACTTAAGGGACAGTTTTAAACCCAGAATGTGTTGTTGTCATAATTACAACATAACGAACCTTTTGCTGATGTCATGTGTATAGAACGTATATCTGCTTATCCGGTCGTAACACTCCCTTACAAGCAGTGTTACGTACGCAATCCGTGCTCCGCTTCACACATGACATCGACTGCGGTTACATTTAAATACTTATGAAAGGAATATTATGAAAACTAATATCGTTTTGATAGGACTAATGGGTGCAGGGAAGACCACAATAGGTAAAAGTCTTTCAACACTTTTGAATATGTCATTTACCGATAGTGATGAAAATATTGAAAGGAGTTACGGAAAGATTAATGACCTTTTTAATATAGGTGAAGACTATTTTCGTAACCTTGAAAGCAAAATGATTATAAACATGGCATCTTTAGATGGTGTTATAATGTCAACAGGTGGTGGGGTTGTCCTAAGACCATCGAATATGGAAGCATTAAAAGATAAAGGTGTTATTTTTTATATTAAACGTTCTGTAGAAGATATTTTAAAGACAGTCGAGATAGACACCCGCCCTTTATTAAAAAATAATCCGGAAGCTTTATTTAAGATTTCTGAAGAAAGAGAACCTCTATATAACAAGTATTGTGATTACGTTATCGACGGGTCTGACATAAATAAGGCTATTAAAACAATCAACTCAATTTGGACTAAAATATCATAGTCAGGGATTATAAACAATATATTTGACACAGGGTACTAATTTCATGGTGATTAAACTTTGAAAAAATCAGATATCCTATGTCTTTTACTAATAATGTTAATTGTCTATGTCATTTCCATTATTGTTTTTGGAAATGATCCTAGTTCAAAGCCTCTTGTATTAAATGAATTACATGATAACGCCAATATGCAGAATTCTCAAGAATGGCCTGATGAAAAGGAACAAGATGAGGATTATTCATTCTATGATACGGTTCAGGTCAGTAGCGAACCTGTTATAAATGCTCGTTCTGCACTTGTTATGGACTTTGAAACCGGCACAATTCTATACGAAAAAAATGCATATAGAAAAAGGCCTATGGCAAGCACAACTAAGATTATGAGCGCAATTATTGCACTTGAGAACTGTGATTTGAATGAAGAGGTTCTAATAAGTGGCAAAGCGGCTGGTATGGGCGGTTCTGTCATGGGGATTAAGAAAGATAGCCTTATTAAGGTTAGTGATCTTCTTAACGGGATGCTGATTTGCTCAGGGAATGATGCAGCAGTAGCAATTGCTGAACATGTCGGAGGTAGTGTGGAAGGATTTTGTGAGTTAATGAATGAAAAAGCAACAGAAATTGGTGCTTTTGCTACCAGTTTTTCAAATCCACATGGATTAGATGCTGAAAATCATTATACTACTGCTTATGATTTGGCTAAAATAACAAGATATGCTCTAAAAAATCCTTACTTCAATGAGATTGTAAAGAAAAAAGAATTCTATTATAACGGCAGAGTCCTTAAGAGCACAAATGAGATGCTTACAGGCTATGCGGGAGCAGATGGTGTAAAAACAGGATATACAGGTCTTGCAGGAAGATGTTTGGTAACAAGTGCAACTAAGAATGACATGAGATTCATTTCCGTTGTTTTATTCTGTGATACAAAAACTCTTCGTACTTCCAGCAGTCAAAAAGTATTGGATTATTCCTTTATAGAATATGGAAAGGTTTTTCTACTTGAAGAGGGGCGCATATTGGGCTCTGTAAGAGTTAATCGTTCAAAATCATTACAGGAAATAATGGTGGCTGTATCTGAAGATTTGACAGCAGTATTAAAGCACTCACAAAGGGATAAGATATATACTAGGGTTTCATTACCGGACAGTATTATGGCACCGGTAAGACAGGGGAGCATTATTGGAACAGTATCAATATTTCAAGGAGACAAAATCATTGCCGAAACCTCCTTGGTTACTATTGAAAGCACAGCTAAAATGAACCTTGTGGACTATTTTCAAAATGTATTTAAACATTGGCTTATTCTGATAAATAAATAATGCAATTTTACGATTTAAAACTTGCAATATCATTCTATATATCATACAATATGAAAAATGATGTCTTTTAAGATATTTCAATATACTTGGAGGTTATAATGCAGGCTTTTCAAAATTTCAGCAAAAACGAGTTATTAAACAGGAAAAATAAGCTTTTAGAGCAATATGAGAGTTATAAAAAACAGGGATTAAAGCTGGATATGTCCAGAGGAAAACCCTGTACTGAGCAGTTGGATCTTTCAAATGATATTTTTAGTCACGCACAGAATCTTATTACGGAAGAGGGAGCTGATTGCCGTAACTATGGTCTATTAGACGGCATATTAGAAGCTAAAAAGCTATTTGCTGAATTATTTGATTTAAGCATAGATGAACTTTTTATAGCAGGTAATTCAAGCCTTAGTCTCATGTATGATTTAATGTCAAAAGCATTTATTCATGGTTTAAAAGGTTTTGAAAGACCATGGAGTAAGCTTGAAAAAATTAAATTTCTCTGTCCATCTCCCGGATATGACCGCCATTTTGCCATAACGCAGTTGTTTGGTGTGGAAATGATTGTTGTTCCGATAAACAGTAATGGCCCCGATATGGATATGATAGAAAATCTCGTATCGCAAGATGAAGCTATTAAAGGTATGTGGGCTATTCCAATGTATAGTAATCCATCAGGTATAACATATTCGGATGATGTGGTTAAGAGATTAGCAAATATGAATACAAAAGCATCAGACTTCAGAATTTTCTGGGATAATGCATATGCGCTTCATCATCTATACGATACACCTGATCAGCTATTGAACTTAATTTCGGAATGTCGTAAAGCAGGAAATCCTGATAGAACATATATGTTCGGATCTACATCGAAGGTGACTTTCCCCGGTGCCGGAGTAGCGTTTATGGCATCAAGCAAGGAAAACATTGCCCATATTAAAAAACAGATTTCAATTCAAACCATCGGCTATGATAAAGTAAATATGCTTTTACACACCCGTTTTTTAAAAAACGCAGAAACAGTAGGGAAACATATGAAAAAGCATGCTGAAATTCTAAGGCCTAAATTTGAAGCTGTTCATCAAATTCTGGATAAGAATCTTTCAGGAAAAGGAATAGCTTCATGGAACAAACCAAATGGCGGCTATTTTATTAGTCTTGATGTTTTAAAGGGTTGTGCTAAGAGGACCGTTAGCCTGGCAAAAGAGGCAGGAGTGGTATTAACATCTGCAGGAGCAACTTTCCCGTACGGTGTAGACCCTAATGATACTAATATACGTATTGCACCGACATATCCTCCTTTATCCGAGCTTAGAGTTGCGATAGAGGTACTGGCTGTTTGTGTTGAATTAACAGCACTTGAATTGATACTCGGATAACATTAATGATACTTTCTATAATAATAAATTGTTTATTGCCGGTAAAAATACCGGATAGGACAAACAGATAAAAGCGGTTATGGTATTTTTTCCATATCCGCTTTTATTAGTACATAAAAGCATTAAAAAAGGAGCTTTGCACTGACGGTTGTTCAACCGCTAATACAACAGCTCCTTCTTTATTCAAAACCTGCAACGTTAGTTGCAGGTTTTGATACTTCAATTAAAACTTAAAATATTTTAGAGAAAAGATCCATAAGATTATACTTACTGAAAATGCTTACAGCAACAAGAGAAACAGTGGACATAATCTTAATAAAAATATCAAGGCATGGACCTACTGTATCTTTTAACGGATCACCAACAGTGTCACCTACAACAGCTGCAGCATGTGCAGGAGAGCCTTTGCCGGTACCTTCGATTCCGCCGGCCTCAATATGCTTTTTAGCATTGTCCCATGCACCACCGGAATTTCCGGTAAATATTGCGATCATAATAGCGGTAATAGTACAACCGATTATTAGACCACCAACAAATTCAGGGCCAAAGATAAATCCACAAATAACAGGAACAGCAATTGCCATCAATGAAGGAACCTTCATTTCACTGATAGCACCTTTTGAAGATATTTCAATACATGTTTTATAGTCAGGCTTTGCCGAACCATCTAATATGCCAGGTATCTCCCTAAACTGACGGCGTACTTCATCAACCATTTTACGAGCAGCTTTTGCAACTGCTTCAATAAGTATACCTGAGAAAAGGAATGGTAAAGCGCCACCGACTATAGCACCTGCCAGAATCATCGGATCGATGATATTTAGAATTAAATCAGTACCTATTTCATTGTAAGAGTATAGATATGAAATCATTAAGGCTAAAGCGGCTAAAGCACCAGATCCGATAGCAAAGCCTTTACCGATATGAAACAGGAGAT
>CAYUZC010000027.1:5576-13456 GCA_964449525.1 uncultured Ruminiclostridium sp. | reverse complement strand
TCAGCCATGAGCCTCACCTCCAATCATATCGTGAAGCAGTGTCCTCGCTTTGAACAGCCTACTTTTCACAGTTCCCCCCGGAATCTTCAAAACATTTGCAATATCATTAACTCCCATCTCCTGATAATAAAAGAGATGAATAATTTCTCTATATTTGTCGGGTAGCTTCATAATGGCATTTATCAGCGCCTGTTTTTCACTTCTTTTCTCAATTATTTCTTCCGTATTACTGTCGGAAATATATGTAAGAAAGTCATCAGTAACAACAACCCGTCTTTTCCAAGCACTTCTCATATAATCTCTGCAAATATTTACTGCAATACTGATAATCCATGTTTTTTCGCTACTCTCACGGCGGTAGCCCGAATAAGAACGGACAACCCTGAGGAAGGTCTCTTGGTAGACATCCTCTGCCAGCTCTTTGGATTTTAAAATTACTGTTGCTATTCTTAAAACATCATTTCCGTATTCCTCGACTAGTCGGGATATTTCTTTGTTCATTTCCGAAGGAGTCAATTTACGTGCCTCCCTCCTTCATTTAATTTGACGAATAATATCTGTTTTGGTTCACAAATAGAATTATACTTTATTATTGCGTTCTTTTAAAGACTTACTTATACCTATAATAATATGTTCCCTGCCTATATCGGCGGTGAGGAAGAATTGTTTATTTATTATCTACAATCATAATTAAAAACAAAATGACTGGCAAAGCTAATATAAAAGCATAAAACTCTGTAATATCATGGTATAATCATGTATAATATCATTGCATTTTAAATAATGATTATATCATGATTTATATATTTTAACTATTGTTTGGTAATCATTACATTATACGGAAGGAATAATATTATGGAACATCAAGTAAGAACTCGCTTTGCACCAAGCCCCACCGGATATATGCATATTGGAAATCTCCGTACTGCGCTATATGAATATCTTGTGGCTAAATCAAAAAACGGTAAGTTTATTCTTCGTATTGAAGATACAGATCAGGGACGTTTGGTGGAAGGTGCTGTCGATATTATTTTTAACACCCTGAAGCTCTGCGGTATGAAGCATGATGAAGGTCCGGATATAGGCGGACCTTATGGACCATATGTTCAAAGTGAAAGAAAAAATACCTATAGACCCTATGCCGAAGAATTGATTGAAATAGGGCATGCTTACTATTGTTTCTGTTCCAAAGAAAGGTTGGATGACCTGCGTTCAGAGTGCGAAGCAAAGAATCAAACCTTCATGTATGACCGTCATTGTCTCGGTCTTTCGAAGGATGAAATAGCAGAAAAGCTTAAAAAAGGTGAGCCCTGTGTCATTCGTCAGAAGATGCCCCGAGAAGGAACAACAACCTTTGAAGATGCTGTATACGGTTCTATTACTATTGAAAACAATATGCTCGAGGATCAAATTCTGCTTAAGAGCGATGGTCTTCCCACCTATAATTTTGCCAATGTAGTTGACGACCATCTAATGGATATCACACATGTTGTTAGAGGTAGCGAATATCTGTCTTCTACACCAAAATATAATCTTTTATATGAAGCATTTGGCTGGGATATACCGACATATATTCATCTTCCTTTAATCGTAAAGGCTGATGGTTCGAAAATTTCAAAGCGCAAAGGTGATGCCAGTTTTGAAGATCTATTACAAATGGGCTATCTGGTAGAAGCCGTGATTAATTATATTGCACTTTTAGGTTGGTCTCCCGACTCAAATCAGGAAGTATTTACCCTATCCGAGCTTGAAAAAGCATTTGATATAAAGCATATAAGTAAATCCCCATCATCTTTTGATATGGACAAGCTTAAATGGTTTAATGCTCAATATATCAGAGCTATGAGCCCGGAAAAATTCCATGAGTTTGCTCTTCCCTATTTAGCTGAGAGTTTAACCAAAAAGGAAATCGTTTTATCCAAGGTTAGCAAGATATTGCAGGCAAGGACAGAGATTCTTACAGATATTCCATCCAAGATTGGCTTTTTAAATGAATTGTGCGATTATGACCTAAATATTTATGTCCACAAAAAGATGAAAACTACTCTGGAAATATCTTTAAAAAGCTTAAAGGCGGCCCTGCCTGTATTGGAAAGTCTTGATAACTGGAGCGAAACTGATATTCATGATGCGCTTATGGTTTTAGTAGAGCGCCTTGGTATCAAAAACGGTCAAATGTTCTGGCCTGTTCGCACCGCTATTTCCGGTTGGGAGGTTACCCCCGGCGGAGCGATAGAAATTGCGGATATACTTGGGAAAAATGAAACCTTGAGCAGGATAAAAACAGGTATAGAGCGTTTGGAAAAGGCTGTTACCACTGCTGAATAATAATATCTGATAAATTAAGGGGTTGTCTTTTGACAGCCCCTTATTATTTTAATTTATCAATCCCTTTATATTACATATATGCATTATTGCATCTATTTAAATTATTAATTAACAATATTTACTGGTTGAACCTTTCCCTCTTCATCGTTTACAATGAGTGTGCCCAATAGGGCAACCACAAACGCCGAATCCATTTTATGGAGCGGGGAACAGGAAACAGGAATTCATAATTTTAAAGGCCTTTAGCCTTTAACATGAGATAACTGCTACGAATACAGTTTGGGGCTGATAAACAAAATATTAATTTGAATAAAAACATAACGGTATCCTCTTTCCTAATAAGTTCCTCGCAGGCAATTTAAGAAAGGAGATATCTATGAAAAAATATATGATAATCGGAGCGTCCGCTCTTATTATATTTTCCGGGATAATTGGCATGAGTCTTAATGCCGAATCTGCGGAAGCAAGACAAGACATGGATACATTCATATTTTCGGCAAAGTCAGATGCTGAGGAAGATAGACAACTAATGGTACCGGACTCAACCCCCTCATTTGACCCTACTCCGACAACCACACCCGAAGCATCCCCTACACCAAAGGCTACGCCTAAGGCAACCCCCAAAGCTACACCTAAGGCAACACCCAAACCCACACCAAAACCTACGTCTAAGGCACCTTCTGCCACACCAAATCCACCATCAACTAAGGCACCTTCCTCGAAGGCTTCAGCCATAATAAATACAGCAAAAAGTTACCAAGGTGTTCCATACGTTTGGGGAGGAACCACACCTAATGGATTTGATTGTTCAGGCTTTATACAATATATTTTTAATAAAAACGGGATAACGCTACCTAGGGTAACATCTGATCAATATAAAGTTGGTACAAGTATATCAAAAAGTAACCTCATTCTAGGTGATCTTGTATTTTTTGAAACTTACAAGACCGGAGCATCCCATGTCGGAATATATATTGGAAACAGCCAATTTATACATGCAAGCTCGGGAAAAGGTAAAGTAATGATTTCAAACCTAACATCCACCTATTACACTGAACATTATATTGGCTCCAGAAGAGTGATAAAGTAGCAATAAAGGAGCTGTGACACTAACTAATTAGTGCACAGCTCCTTTTTAATACTACATCTTATAAACTTAATCCTGCGTTGCATGTACAACCAATCTGTGTGATCCTATTCCGGGCGGGTCACAGGTAAATACGGTCAATATCTTGTCGGTGCCATTGCCTTTTATTATTGAAAAGTCATCCGGCTCTATAATCAGCGTTTTATAAATAGTATAATTCAATGTCTTATCCTTGGTCTGCACGGTTATCTTATCACCAATTTCCAATTCATCCAGACGATTTAGATATTTACCGAAGGTATAGCTGCGATGTCCCGCCAATACACAATTGCCAACCTCATCCAAATCATCTGTATACGGAAGTCTGCCGGCAGAAACCCGAAGGGTATCATCATCGACTCCGTCCATTATCAGCATCTTAACATCTATTTTTGGTATAAGTAAGACTCCTTTGGTGCGTCTTTGCATTTCTTCCTTGCTCATCCCTGGTTTCTTGGTCGGTGCTGGCGAATCTACTGGTTCATTTTCTACAGGTTCATCTGTTGTAGGTGTTTCCGGCGAAGATGTAATACTTGGAGCCGGTTCAGTATTTGAACTTAACTCCGGAGGGATATAAAAAGCTTCTACCTCTTCATCCTCCAAAGGATGAATGCCTGATACCGCACCTTCTGATTGTCTTAAAAATTCCTCAATGATATCATCATTCCGTTTTGTATTAAAATAAGTTTTAACAGCAGGTATCATAATTAAGAGTATGCCTGCCACTATTAACACTGTTGATAGAACTTTTACGGAACTTATGCGTCTTTTCGCGTTCTTCTCCATATATCATCACCTTAATTCTCTTTATTCTTTGCATTTCTGCGTTTTTCGAGCCATTCCTTTATTCTGGCTTCATATCCATTGGCTGAAGGGTGATAATAATACGTACCCTGCATTTGATCCGGCATATATTCCATGTCATTAACAATATTGCCCGGGTAATCATGGGCATATTTGTATCCCACTCCATATCCCAAGCTTTCCATTCCTCTGGCTGCGGCATTTCGTAGATGCATGGGAGCTTCTCCTGTGTTTTTATGCTCTACATCATGCAAAGCATCATCAAGAGCCTTATGCGAAGAATTGGATTTTGGGCTTGTAGCGACCATTACAGCCGCCTGACCTAATAATATCCTCGCCTCGGGCATTCCTATCATATGTATTGCCTGGGTTGCCGCAACTGCTAATACAAGTGCATTAGGATTAGCCATACCTACATCCTCTGATGCACAAATCATAATTCGTCTGGCCAGAAATTCCGGATCTTCTCCTGCGTAAATTGCCTTAGCCAAATATAAAAGTGTTGCGTCCGGATCGCTTCCTCTCATCGATTTAATAAATGCACTGATATTATCGTAATGTTGTTCTGACGACTTGTCAAATCTAATTACCTTTTTTTGTATGCAATCCATTATAACATCACTGGTAATTCTGTAAAACCCGGCTTCGTTCATATCAGTTGTAAGTACTGCCAATTCCAAAGCATTTAATGCAATACGGGCATCTCCCCCTGACATATCAGAGAGCAATGAAACCGAATCTTCATCAATATTTATATTAAGGTTCCCCAGACCTCTTTCCTTGTCTGTAACCGCCATTTTGACTATTTTAATAATATGATCTTTTTTTAATGGTTCAAGCATAAAAACAGTAGAACGTGAAATTAATGCCTTGTTTACTTCGAAAAACGGATTTTCGGTAGTAGCACCAATCAATACGACCGTACCATCTTCAACATGCGGAAGAAGCGCATCCTGCTGTGCCTTGTTAAAGCGGTGTATTTCATCAACAAATAAGACTGACTTACCGTTCGGATTCAAGAAGGTATTCTGTGTTTCCTCAACTACCTGCTTTATATCCTTTACACCGGCGGTAACGGCATTTAGCTTAAAAAATGATGCCTTTGTTGTATTTGCGATAATTCTGGCAATTGATGTCTTCCCAGTTCCCGGAGGGCCGTACAATATAATTGAGGATATATTATCAGCCTTAATCATCCTGTTAAGCAGTTTATCATGACCTATTATATGCTCCTGCCCGACAAACTCATCAAGGTTTCGCGGAGACATTCTATATGCCAGAGGTTCCTTTTTCGCAGTCATTATCACCACCAGCCTTTTTCTTTCTTTTTTTCTTTGGCAGTAAGCCAAATGCTTCTAATACTTTTTGTCTATTATCATTTTCATATTTTTCATACATATCCGGACGCTTGTCTCTGGTTCTTTCAAGCATCTTTAAATAACGCCATTTTTCGATATTTGCATGATGCCCTGAAATTAAAATATCCGGTACTTTTTTCTCTCTGTACTCATTAGGCCTTGTATACTGTGGAAACTCCAAAAGGCCGTTGTAATGAGATTCTTTAAGATATGATTCATCAGAACTTAAAACACCTTCAACAAGGCGACTTATAGAATCAATTAGAACCATGGCTGGTAGCTCCCCACCTGTTAAGACATAATCCCCAATTGAGATTTCCTCATCAACAACCTCTTCCAAAACTCTTTCGTCTACACCCTCATAATGCCCACAGATAATTATGAGTCGTTCTTCGTTTTTAAGCTCCTGCACAATACTCTGAGTCAAAACTCTTCCCTGAGGACTCATATAAATAGTCCTGGGCTTCTTCGAACTTTGTTTTACTGTATGTTCCCACGCATCGTATAAAGGCTGAGGAGTCATAACCATTCCGGCTCCTCCTCCATAGGGATAATCATCCACCTTTCCATGTTTGTCCAGAGAAAAATCGCGGATATTGATGGTATTCACAGTTATTATTCCATTTTTTCTTGCTCTACCGATAATGCTCTCATTTAAAAATTTATCAATGCTCTCCGGAAATAGGGTCAATACATCAAATATCATCGATTAAGCCCTCCGGTATTTTAACCTGCATCCGTTTTTCTTTAATATTAATACTCTCAACCACAGATTTTAAAGCCGGAATAAGAATTTCCTTTTTATTATTATCGGTAATGACATAAACATCATTACTCCCTGTTTCCAATACATCTGTAATCTGACCGAGAAGCTTTTCCTCCTCGTATACATCTATTCCGATAATATCACAAATAAAGAATTCATCTTCTTCCAGCTCTATTGCGTGCTTACGATGAACAAAGAGCTCCTGCCCCTTTAATTTTTCAGCATCATCCATAGTTTCGATTCCCTTAAGAATCATAAGTATGAAACCCTTATGAATCCTACAGCTTGATACCCTGAATTCCTTAAGTGCCCCCTCATAGCTTGCCGTTACAAAAAGGAGGTAATCAAATCGTGATATGTCTGACGTAATAGGCATTACCTTAAGTTCACCCTTTATGCCGTGGGTATTTACCACTTTTCCAACCGCAAGATAATCATTTGTCATAGCCTTACCTCTTTCCCGATAACCGGATAAAATGTCCTGATTGTTTTACTCATCCAATAATTAGCCAATTAAGGCGTTATACTGTTATAAACAGAGGATGACATTAATTCTTCTATATTCAAAATCCCCGGATTTCCCGGGGATTCCTTATGGTAATTGTTTAATTTTCAATCGGTTTAATTACATCTTTTATTGCCCATTTTTTTATTGTGATTTTTGTACGTTCAACACTTGTTTCGAAGGTTACCTCGTCATCCTTTAAGTTAACGATTCTCCCGGCAAGCCCGCCAATTGTAACAATCTGATCACCAACAATAGCAGCACCAATTGTTGCTCTTAATTTCTTTTCTTTTCTTTTTTGAGGAAGAATCAAAATAACATACATCAACCCCAACGGAACAATTAAAATCAACATTGAAAGCCAGTTTCCTGCACCCGCAAGGTCAGCGGCAGAAGCATTAGGATCTACCGCAGGTGCTTCTGCAGCAAACAATAATAAGCTAGTTAAAAATTTCATATAAAACCTCCATAATATTTGATAAATACAATCTAATCGCTTAATACAACGACATTATACAGTATTTGATACAGGTTATCAATTAAAAATAATTATTTATTATAACTTACTTTATCACTTAATTAATAAAACAATATTTTACCCTGCTATTTAGCTATAGCCCAGTCTTTCAAAGGCTTCTTTTCTAAAGTCCAAGAGTCTGTCATTTTTGATTGCTTCTCTTATATCCTCCATAAGGTTAATCAAAAATCTTAAGTTATGCCATGCTGCGAGTCTTAAAGCTAATATTTCTCCACATTTGAACAGATGTCTTATATAGGCTCTTGAAAAGTTCTTACATGCATAACAATCACAATTTTCATCCATTGGTGAAGAATCACGGGCATATTTTGCATCCCTTATAATAACTCTTCCTTTAGATGTAAATATGGAACCGTTTCTACCAATTCTTGTTGGTAATACACAATCAAACATATCAATTCCGCGTATCGCACCGTCTATGAGATAATCAGGACTCCCCACTCCCATCAGGTACC
>CAYUZC010000027.1:0-5566 GCA_964449525.1 uncultured Ruminiclostridium sp. | reverse complement strand
CTGTTATTTCCAACATCTCATTCATTATACTGCCCGGCTCACCTACACTTAAACCACCGATGGCATAACCGGGAAAATCCAAATCGGTAATTTGCTTTGCACTTTCTATTCGTAAATCGGCATAGGTACTTCCCTGTACTATACCGAAGAGAGCCTGTTCTTCAGGCCTTGCATGAGCTTCTTTGCATCTTTTTGCCCATCTTGTGGTCATCTCCATGGATCTCTTTGCATAATCATATTCACAAGGATATGGAGTACATTCATCGAAGCACATCATAATATCAGAACCTAATGCATTTTGAACACCAATTGATACCTCCGGTGACATAAACTTTTTCGAGCCATCAATATGTGAGCGGAATGTAACGCCCTCTTCTTTAATATTCCGTATATCACTTAATGAAAATACCTGAAAGCCACCGCTATCGGTCAATATTGAACGGTCCCAACTCATAAATTTATGAAGCCCTCCGGCCTCCCTTATAAGTTCCTGACCGGGTCTCAAAAAAAGATGATAAGTATTGCTTAATATAATATGTGCATCAATTTCTTTTAATTCATTAGGAGACATTCCCTTTACAGTTGCCTGAGTTCCTACAGGCATAAAAACCGGTGTGTCAAAGCTGCCATGAGGTGTATGAACCCTCCCTAATCTTGCACCGGATTGTTTACATGACTTTATGTGTTCATATCTTACTGGGACCATAAAATTCCTCGCTGTCCTTGGATGCTGATTTACTAAATACATCCTTTTTTATTGTATACAATCATACCATATTTCAAACAGATTGTCGTTTATACGATGACTGCCATAATAATCCATCTGATTTGAAGAACTCTATTTATGATAATGAGTCCTGATATGCTTTTATACCGGCCTCGTGAGCTACAATAAGCCTATCACAGGTTTGATCCCATTCTTCATCAATCCAGAGATGCTCCGGATGATTTAAATACCATGCGATTGTACTCTTTAGCCCTTCTTTAATGGTTTTCTCCGTTATAAATTCCGGAACTAACTTTTTAATCTTAGAGTTATCAAAATACACACTGTTACTTTTATCTCCTAGAAGGTCTCCTTTAAACTCAGGCAAGCAAGAAGTAATAAATTCAGTTGAAATATGTGTTATTTCAGGTCTAATACCGGTGGCTTCGCCCAATAAATAAAGAATTCTATCCCAGGTCAGAGCGTCTTGGGATGTTATATGATAAGCTTGTCCAATAGCTTTTTCTTTCCCCATGATTCCAATGAAAGCCTTGGCAAAATCTGTATTATGTGTCAGTACCCATAAGGAAGTACCATCACCAGGTACTATAATGGGCTTTCCCCTCTTCATACGTTCAATAACACTCCATCGACTATTCTTACTATTAAAAATCCATGGGATAAATGTATCTCCGTATGTGTGTGATGGACGCACAATTGTAACAGGAAAGCTGTTATTTTTATATTCATCAAAAAGCATTTTCTCACAAGCAATTTTATTCTGTGAATAATCCCAGAAAGGGTTATCCAGTGGTGTTTCTTCGGTTATTATAAAGTTCTCTATAGGTTTTTGATATGCAGATGCAGAACTAATATATATATATTGTTTTGTCTTACCTCTGAATAGTCTTAGGTCGGTATTAATATGATCTGTATTAAATGCAATCCAGTCTACCACAACATCGAAACTGTAACCCTTTAATTTTTCCTTTGCTTCTTCTTCATTTCGGATGTCCCCCTGAATGATTTTTGCACCTTTGGGTGAAAACTCTAAATTTTTATTCCTGTTAAATAAATATAAATCAACACCATTTTTTAATGCAAGTTTTGACACCTCACTACTGATATTTCCTGTCCCTCCGATAAACAATACTTTCATTAGATTGCCTCCTTAAAAAAGCATTTATATGTTATTTAAAATTAAGGGGCCGTAAACAAAACATGCTCTATTAGATATAACATATAAGCTTGTAATTACCCTCCGATTATGACATTAAAACCATTTTCATCAAAAATCTGCTTGATTGATTCTACTTCAATATCAGCAGGTGTTTTTACGTCCTTAAGATGATATTCCTTACCAAAATATACGTATTTTTGACTGCCCAACTGATGGAATGGTAAAATATTAACTTCTTATAGACAAACATGATAAAAAGGTGATATAAATCAACTCAATAAGCGCTGTTATCGCTTCTATTGTCTTTTTCACCGTTACAAATTGCTTTAACCGAACTATACCCTACCCCTAAACGACTAACACCCATATCTACAAACATTTTTGCTTGTGTTAAATTTCTGATTCCGCCTGATGCCTTAACTTTGATTCGATCATCTGCAGTATCAACCATTGCTTTAACACCTTCAATTGTCGCTCCTTCCCCATTGAATCCGGTAGAAGTTTTAACAAAATCGGCATTTACATCTATAGCTATTTCGGTCGCTTTTTTTATTTGATCAATATTTAGCATGGAAGTTTCAAAAATGACTTTTACGATTACATTATTCTTATGTGCTACTTTTACAACAGCAGAGATTTCGTCTTCAACTCTGTCCCAGTCTCCGGATTTAGCCAGACTATAATTCATGACCATATCAATCTCTTCTGCCCCTTGTTTGGCATATATCTCTGCTAAGATAGCTTTAGCTTCTTTTCCACCGTTACCGTGAGGAAAGTCCAATACACAGCTAACACGTGTATCTGTATCTTTACACATTGATACTGCCAGCTCAATATCACAGGGTCTTACGCATACTGTGTCCACTTTGTAATTGATGCCCTCCATAATGGCATTTTTTACTTCTTCTTGTGTCATTCCAGGCGTTAATACCGCATAATCAATATACCTGTTAATATCCATATTAATCCCCCTAAATGGTGTTTTAAACATTTAACCTTTGTATTTTATATATTACATTATACTAAATAGTTTCACAAAAGTCGTGATAATAAAGCAAATTGTTAACCCGGTTATAGTCGGAACAAGAAAGGATACTATCGTCCATTTCCAGCTTTGAGTTTCTTTTTTAATTGTAAGAAAAGTAGTGCCGCAAGGCCAGTGCATTAATGTGAATATTATGAAACAAACTGCGGTCAACCACGTCCAGCCATTTTTTATTAACAAATTACTTAGCTGATTTAAATTATCCAATTGAAGTAAGCTTCCTTTTGACATATAACTCATAATAATAATCGGTAATACAATTTCATTAGCAGGAAAACCTAAGATAAATGCCATAAGAATATATCCATCAAGCCCAACCATCTGAGCTAATGGGTTTAAAAAGTCGGCGCAGTAAGAAAGTAAGCTGATATCACCAACTATAATATTTGCCATAATCCATATAATAACCCCGGCAGGAGCAGCTACAGCAATAGCTCTGCCCAAAACAAATAAAGTTCTGTCAAATATTGATCTTGTTATTACTTTTCCGATTTGAGGCCTTCGATATGGAGGAAGTTCAAGCGTAAATGATGAGGGCAGCCCCTTAAGTATTGTCCTTGAAAGAATTTTAGATAATAATAATGTCATAACAACACTTAAAACAATCAGCATCGTAAGTATAGTAGCTGAGACAAAAGACCGCAAAGGCCCTACAAAAAAACCGGCAAAAAAAATAGTAATAACCGAAACAAGAGTTGGAAATCTTCCGTTACAGGGTACAAAATTATTTGTTATTATTGCTATTAGTCGTTCTCTGGGCGAATCTATGATTCTGCAGCCAACAACCCCGGCTGCATTACAACCGAATCCCATACACATAGTCAACGCTTGTTTGCCATGGGCGCAGGCTTTTTTGAAAAAATTATCTAGGTTAAATGCTATTCTAGGCAAATATCCTAAATCCTCTAACAGACTGAAAAGGGGGAAAAAGATTGCCATCGGAGGAAGCATAACAGCTACAACCCATGCAAGGGTTCTGTACATTCCATCAATCAATAAGCCTTGCAGCCATCTGGGTGATTCTATTGAAATAAAGAATTCATTTATTTTAATTTCCAACCAAAATAGCCCATCAGATATAATTTGCGAAGGATAATTTGCTCCGATTATTGTTAGCCAGAAAACAAAACCCAGAAGGGCCAACATAATCGGTATACCAAAGGTCTTAGATGTAAGAACTTTGTCAATTTTTCTGTCCCTGAGATTATACTTGTCATTTTTATAGGATACTACCTTGCCACTTATTTCTTCCGCCTTAATAACTATACGCGAGACTACCTTATCCCGGAAAAGATTATTATCGATTCCTGCATTTAATAAAACTTCCCGTGCCAATTGAAGCTTTGTTACAATTTTTATTTCTTCCAAAATATCAATTTTCAAGTATTGATTAATAGAATTTATAAGAGTTTTGTCTCCGTCTAATAACTTTAAAGCTATCCACCTGCTACTGAAGTCTCCGATAAACTCCCTGATTGATGGCTCCAATATTGCAATAGCTTCTTCGATAGGTTTGTCATATTTTATTATATAATTTGTTTTTGATGGCTTCTTATGCGTAAGATTGTAAACCTCATCCATTAGTTCGGATAACCCTTTACTGTCTCTGGCACAAGTACCCACAACCGGTATTCCCAATTGTTTTGATAATTCCTTTAAATCTATATTAACTTTCTTTCTTTTTGCCTCGTCCAAAAGGTTGACACATACAATTGACGCATTGGTTATTTCAAGTGTCTGTAAAACCAAGTTAAGATTTCTTTCAAGACAGGTTGCATCAGCAACAATTACAGTGGCATCAGGATTTCCAAAGCATATGAAATCTCTGGCCACCTCTTCCTCCATAGAATTAGCCATCAGGGAATAAATACCCGGAATGTCTACTAAAATAAATGCATTTCCTTTATGTAAATACCTGCCTTGAGCATTTGTAACGGTTTTTCCGGGCCAGTTGCCGGTATGCTGATTTAACCCTGTCAAACTATTGAATACCGTACTTTTCCCTACGTTAGGATTTCCTGCAAGTGCAATGATCTTATCATCAAGATTCATTTTTTCTATCATCAATTGGTTTTCAGGATAAGCCGATACTATGGATTGTTTTTTGGCTCCCATTAGTTTCTTCTCCTCCTTAAATATGGGTTTCGCCCATCATTCATCAGTATCAGTATGGATGTACATACTGAAAACAAATGGTTCCGTCGCCTAGAGAGCGGTGAACATCTTTATAGTTCATATTTCCTCAACTATTATCTGTGAGGCTTCCTCTGAACGCAGAGCAATAACAGCTCCCCTAATGCAATATGCTACAGGATCTCCTGAAGGACTTTTTTGAAGGGCTTCCACCTCAGTATTGGTAATAATGCCTAAATCAAGCATTCGTCTTCTTGTGCTTCCATCGGAGATTAAATCCTTGACTCTTGCTTTTTTACCTAATGGTAAATAATTTAGTGGAAAAACATTATTGTCCATAGCAATACCCCTAAGTAGATTTCTCTACATTAAGATATGACTATGAAATTGATGTGGTGAAAATAGTCTTGAATAAATCGGGTAGGAGGTAGATAATTATTTTATCTACCGACCTCCCACACCACCACTCATGCGGTTCCGCAAGTGGCGGTTCCCAAGTTTA
>CAYUZC010000026.1:8183-14032 GCA_964449525.1 uncultured Ruminiclostridium sp. | reverse complement strand
AATCAATATAAACCGTATTTCTGTATGAGTAACCATGAGCTGCTCCCAATAAGTACGTATAAATAGTCTGGTCTATTAAGATAAGGTTTTTTTCCTTGGTTATAACATAGTTACTATCCAAATATGTTATGTCATCCGGATTATCAAATCTTACGAATTCTTCATATGGTTCTACCATTTCACTGTAAATCACATCGTTAATCAGGCCTTCTGTTGTTTTATCGGTTAATCCGGAAATTACGGGATATCTGAAGCTCGTCACCGGCGTGGGAAGGTCGACCTTTTTTTGTGAAGTAATTCCAGCACCAAGATCTATATCACCGCTATCTTGCACAAGCAATTTACCTTTAGCATCAAATATTGTCAACTTACCGTTATAATAGCCTCTTAGTAATTCTTCGTCCTTTATAAATTGCCCCTTCCCTGATATTTTAGGAAGTTCTTCGGATTGATTAAGCTCTTTGTTTATAAAATAAATTGATTTATCATCATTTACACATACATTTTCATTGTCAAAATTGGCAACTAAATAATAAATATATTCGGTAGATTTTTTAAAATCAGAAGTGAATAGCGCTTTTTTACAGTAATTAAAATACTCGTAAGGGAAATATCCTTCTGCAGATATCTCTTCTCCCACTGCAACAAGTCCGTTCTTAAGCCTCACTATTCCGCAGTACTTGGGCTCCAGAACTTCCCTACCTGTAATATCAATGACACCGTATCTCCCATTGTATAAATCAGAAGCTACGTTAACAAAGGCATACCCGTTTAAAAAGGGGCTTACTTCATAATACTGAGCATTTATAACAATATCACCCTGTTGGTTTTTAAAGCCAAAAAGTGATGTTTTCTCATCCTGATACATCCTCAAGCCTGAAGAAACTTTATCTGTAAGATCATTCCCGGATTTATCTATATAATGGGATGGCCCCATATATATCGGCGCCACTTCGGCTATGCCATCTTTGAAAAAATCCAGAACATCATAATCAAGTTTTATAGCAATATTACCTGTTTTGTCTAAATATCCTTTTTCCGTTTCACTATATATGGAAGATAAACCCTCGCTATAATCAGCTATATAGCCTTCTCTTTGAAATACCATTTTACCGGTTTTATCAAACACCGCACTTATATTATTTTCATACTGATACCCTATAAACAATTCCTCATTATACATAAGGTAATCCCAATGCGGTTCAACTATATATGTCCCGGTTTTATCAATCAGTCCGGCCTTCTCTGTTAAATCATAAACCAGCGCAACTCCGCTTTCAAAAAATGGTTCCACTGTTTTGAATCGTGGTTGAATAACAATAGTTCCGGATCTATCCTTATATCCGTAAGTAACATCAAAGCCATTATTTTGCGCAACAGGTATAAGGGAGTCGTCTTTTTCCTTAGGTTCATCCGTAATTTGAGGCTTATCCATTTCATCGCCTTTATCACCCTGCTGATTTTCTTCATCTTCACTAATTACATCTTCTGTTTTTCCATTGAGCCTTTGACAAGCAATTAGAGTAAACGCTAAAGCAAGTATAATTGCTGCTATTATTAATGGTTTTTTCTTTCCAAACATTCTGTTACCTCACTTTTTAGAACTAATTAAAGGCACCCTAACCAAGGTGCCTTTAATACAATATTCGAATTATTTTTATTTATTTCAAAATACAATAGGATGTTGCTCCTTATCTATTTAAGATAGGCCGAAAATTCTCGCCCAAGTTGGAAGCAAGCTTCAAGTTCATGTTCCTCCGGCTGATACTTGACCGAAATCGGTTCGTGGACCATTTTAATACCGGCTTCCTCAAGTTCCTTGTGTATTTTCTTGGGAGCTTCTCCACTCCATCCATAGCTTCCGAAAGCAGCTCCTACTTTATTCTTGAACTTACGCCCTCTTACTTCGTCTAACAAAGCGGCAATCGAGCGTAAGTAACCATTATTAACAGTGCAGCTTCCTACTATGATACCCTTGGATTTAAATATTTCGGTTATTAAATCACTCATATCGTATAGAGAGCTGTTGAATTGTTTGCAGAGTATACCCTTACTTTCAAGGCCTCTTGATATTGCATCGGCCATTTTCTTTGTTGCATCATACATTGTGTCATATATAATTGAAACATAGCCTTCATTGTAATTGTCTGACCACTTTGCGTAACTCTCAACAATCCTTAATGGGTTCTTCCTCCATATTACTCCGTGGCTGGGAGCAATCATTTCTATGGGAAGATTTAAAGCCAAAACCTCATCCACTTTTTTCTTTATTAGTGCCGACATTGGGGTCAATATTCCTGCATAGTACTTTATTGCTTCCTGCATTACTACGCATTCGTCATTCTCATCCTCAAATATGGATGCACCTGCAAAGTGCTGACCAAAAGCGTCATTGGAAAGTAAAACATTGGGGCCCTTCACAAATGTCATCATACTGTCGGGCCAATGAATCATGGTCATTTCCACAAAGTGAAGCTCATATTTCCCGATGTTAAGAGTATCGCCGGTTTTGACTGCTCTAAAATTCCAATCCTTATGATAATGCTTTCGTATTATTTCTATACCCTTAGCCGTGCAATATATAGGGATGTCCGGGCGCCTCTCAAGGATATCAACCAAAGTCCCTGAATGATCGGGCTCGGCATGATTTATAATAATGTAATCTATGTTATCTATGCCTACTTCTTTGTCCAGTATGTCCATATACTGCTTCGAATGATGATTCCACACTGTATCAACTAAAACAGTTTTTTCGTCTTTTATAAGATAAGAATTATAACTTGAACCGTTGAATGTAGAAAGCTCGTTTCCGTGAAAGCTCCTCAATTCCCAATCCCTAAGTCCTAAATGATATATTTGATCTTTTACCTGTATCATACTTATACCTCCGTATTTTTAGGTTCACTTTTTACTTACCCAACTATAGATAATTATATCCTATATGTTAATATAATTTTGTCAATTCTATCTAAGCACTCTTCTAAGAAATTGTGCGGTATATGATTTGTCTGATTTGGCTACATCCTCGGGTGTCCCGGTAGCTATCACCTGACCGCCTAAATCTCCTCCCTCAGGACCTAAATCAATAATATAATCGGCTGTTTTTATGACTTCTAAATTATGCTCTATAACAACAATACTATTCCCGGTTTCCACCAGTTTCTGTAACACATCTATCAATTTATCAACATCGGCTATATGAAGCCCGGTTGTGGGCTCATCCAGTATATACATAGTCTTTCCCGTGGGGCGTTTGGAAAGCTCGGTGGCTAGTTTCACTCTCTGTGCTTCTCCACCCGACAAGGTTGTGGCCGACTGTCCCAGTTTAATATATCCCAAGCCTACATCATATAAAGTCTGGATTTTCCTTTGAATTTTAGGTATATTCTCAAAAAATTTCAGCGCTTCGGTAACCGTCATATCAAGAACATCTGCGACGCTTTTTCCCTTGTATTTTACTTCCAGAGTTTCCCTGTTATAACGTTTTCCTTTGCATACCTCGCATGGTACGTATACATCGGGAAGAAAGTGCATTTCGATCTTTATTATACCATCACCTGAACATGCTTCACATCTTCCTCCGCGAACATTAAAGCTGAATCGCCCTGCTTTGTATCCCTTGGTTTTGGCGTCCACCGTTTGGGCAAATAAATCTCTAATAATGTTGAACAAACCCGTATAAGTCGCCGGATTAGAGCTTGGCATGCGTCCAATGGGAGACTGGTCTATGCTAATAATCTTATCCAGATGCTCCAGCCCTATTATATCCCTGTGCAGACCCGCTTTTGTCTTTGCTCGATTGAGCTTGTGAGCCAACTTTTTATATACAATTTCATTAACGAGTGAGCTTTTGCCCGAACCGGAAACTCCGGTAACACAGGTGAATACCCCTAACGGTATATCTACATCAATATCTTTGAGATTATTTTCCCCTGCTCCCAAAACTCTCAATATCTTTCCGTTCGGCTTACGCCGCTTTAAGGGAACTTCTATCTTTCGGGTGCCACTCAGATACAATCCGGTTATTGAATCAGGATTAGCTTTAATACTTTCAATAGGGCCTTCGGCAATGATCTTTCCGCCGTGTACTCCGGCTCCCGGACCCATATCAATAATATGATCCGCAGCATACATGGTATCTTCATCATGCTCTACAACAATAAGGGAGTTACCCAAGTCTCTCAAACGCTTAAGTGCTACAAGAAGCTTTTCATTATCCCGTTGGTGAAGGCCTATACTTGGTTCATCCATAACATAGAGCACCCCTGTCAGGCCTGAACCAATCTGGGTTGCAAGGCGTATTCTCTGGGCTTCACCGCCTGAAAGGGTACCTGAAGCACGATGTAATGTCAGATAATTAAGACCTACATCCATCAAGAAGCCCAGCCGGGATTTTATTTCCTTTAATATCTGCTCCGCTATAAGGCCGTCTCTTTTATTGAGCTTAAGGCTTTTAAAAAATTTATCGCACTCGCTTATTGATATAGAAGTTATATCATAAATGCTTTTCTCGCCCACCGTTACGGCTAAGCTCTCCTTCTTCAATCGCTTTCCCTTACATTCCTGGCAGGGTATATTATTCATAAAGCTTTCATAATAATCCTTCTGACCATTGGATTTTGTTTCCCTATAGCGTCTTTCCATACTGTTTATAACGCCCTCGAAGGCTGTCAGAAAGGTACCGCTTCCATTTTCCTTACTGTACTCAACTTTGATTTTTTCACTACCCGTTCCATAAAGTACAATATCCATAATCCTTTTTGGAAGTTTCTCTACCGGTATGTCAACATCAAAATCATAATGCTTGGCAAGAGCATCTAAATACATACGACTGTATCCGTCCTCATTGGTAAAATTCCACCCGGTCATGGCCAAAGCTCCTTCGGGTAGGGACTTGGTTTTGTCCTGCACTACCAAATCGGGATCTATTTTGAGAAGATTCCCCAACCCACTGCAGTTAGGACAAGCACCGTATGGATTATTAAATGAAAACATTCGGGGAGTAAGCTCTTCTATACTTATACCGCAATCCGGGCAGGCATAGTTCTGTGAAAAAACCATCTCTTCCTTACCCATAACATCTATTGTCAGTAATCCTCCGGTAAGGTTCAAGCTTGTCTCTATAGATTCGGAAAGACGTTTCTGAATATCAGGCTTGACAACAAGGCGGTCAACCACAATTTCAATCGTGTGCTTACGCTGTTTTTCCAGTTTTATATCATCGTTTATTTCCATGACCTCACCGTCAATTCGCACCCGGACATATCCATTTTTTTTAGCATCCTGAATAAGTTTTATATATTCGCCCTTGCGCCCTCTGATAACCGGAGCAAGAACCTGAATTCTGGTTCCTTCTTCAAGTGCCATAATAGCATCAACCATCTGATCAACACTTTGCTGGGTTATGGGTTTTCCGCATTCAGGACAGTGCGGTACCCCTATCCGGGCAAACATCAGCCTGAAATAATCATAGATTTCTGTAACTGTTCCTACCGTGGACCGGGGATTTTTAGAGGTAGTTCTCTGGTCAATGGATATTGCAGGTGATAATCCTTCAATGAACTCTACATCAGGTTTTTCCATAAGGCCCAGAAACTGCCGAGCATAGGCCGAAAGGGATTCAACGTAACGCCTTTGACCTTCAGCATAGATTGTATCAAATGCAAGGGAGGATTTACCGGATCCGCTTAAGCCTGTTATAACTACTAACTTGTCCCGAGGTATCACAACGTCGACATTTTTAAGATTATGTTCACAAGCACCTTTTATATAAATTTTATCTTTCATATGTTCTTCTTTCCATGTAGATTAGCAATTTTTTAATAATACATACAGAACGTAAATATATT
>CAYUZC010000026.1:0-8173 GCA_964449525.1 uncultured Ruminiclostridium sp. | reverse complement strand
TTTCTATTTTAATTATGTAATAAGTATAAAATTTTTATTCATTAATAATCTAAAAAACCTAATTCTTTAATATAACGTTCTTTATCTTTCCAATTAGGAACTGTTTTAACAAATAACTCCAAGTAAACTTTTTTATTATACATACAGAAGTAAATATATTATACCCATAGTGAATAAGAAACCAAAGTAAAATCATAACAATCTGCACTTATAATTATACCGAACATATGTACGGAAATCAATATGTCATTAAACCAAATAACTATGCACATCTACCAAAAAATGGGGTTACAGATGTGCTATTTTGACACCCTAAACTCACTAGGTGTCATGCCGATGTATTTTTTAAAAATATTGGAGAAATAGGCAGGGTTACAGTAATTAAATAGATAGGCAATCTCAGCAATTGACATATTAGTATATTTAATAAAATATTTTGCTTCCTCAGTCTTGTTGAGATTAATATAATCCATAAGACCTATACCGACTTCATTCTTAAAAAACATGCTAATATAGGCTCTTGAGCGTTTGATAAGAGAACTTATATTGGCCAATGTAATTTGATCTGTAATATTTTCATGTATGTGTTGAACAATCTTTATTGTAAGGGGAGAGTAGTGCTCCTGCCTGTATTTTTCAATAAGCTGAAAGTAATCCTCCAGCATGTTATATTCATATTCTTTTAATTGGTATAAATTATTTAAGGCCTCGATTTCAAGTATATGTACATCGGAGTGGGAAAAGGCATCCTCAGGTGGAACATTAGCGTCGATTGCTGCCCGGGTAAATAATGTGCACGAGGCAATAAGCGAATTTTTAACTGACCGAATAGGGGAATCTGCAAGCCTTGCTCGCTCCATTTTATTAATGACACTTAGGGTTTCAATGGCCTCTTTGCGAATACCACGTTTAAGGGCGTTGAGCATTTTTCGCTCTAAGTAATAGGATGGATGTTTATAATATGATGCATACTTTTCAATTTTGCTATATATTATTTTTTCACTCATAACAAATCCTCAAATCATTAAATATCAAAAAAATAGATAAACCAATTAATATAATGATATTATGGGAATGTCCAAACCATTGAAACTAGAGATGTAGGATATGCGCCGTATTAGAGAAAAAATAGTAGCCTACTCCTTAGAGATTGGGGCATCAGTAAACCCGTTATTGGCTACTGAGGAATATAAAATTGAATATAAAAATATTAATAGCTATTCAAATATCCTATAAGTATTTTATTTCTAACCTGTCATAATGTCAATTGAGAGGTTTTCTTAGATTGAACCTTAACTCAATAAAAAGGGATAATTCAAGGAGGGATTGTCATGAAAAAAGTATTATCTGTTTTACTTACAATGGTCATGATCTTCACACTTGCGACAGGATGCGGAACTCAGCCTGCTACTCAGTCCCCTACACCAGTAGCCTCTTCACCTAGCGAAACAACTAAAAGCACACCGGCACCATCAAAGGATGCAGAAAAAACCAAATTAACTTTTGCAGTACAAGCAGACTCAACTGATGCCTTAAACCAGTTAATAGCCGCATTTAATAACTCTAGTACTCTTTATACCGCTGAGGCTGTAGTGATGACAAACGATTCAGGAAATATGCATGATCAGCTTCTAAACTCACTTTCCAGTAAATCCAGTGAATACGATATCATTTCAATGGACGTTATTTGGGCCGGCGAGTTTGCAGCCGCAGGCTATTTACAGCCTATTGACGAACTCTTGGCAGCAAAAGGCTGGAAAGCTACTGATTTTAATGCAGGATCAATGGCTTCCGGTAAGTATAAGGGCAAAAACTATGTTTTGCCTTATTTCCCAGATCTGGGTTTCCTATTTTTCAGAAGCGATATTGTAAACGCTGATGATGCACAGAAACTTGAATCCGGAAACTATACATGGTCTGATTTACTTGAATTGGCTAAGAAATATAATGGCCAAGGCGGAACCAAGTATGGTCATGTATACCAGTCAGGCCAATATGAAGGTTTGGTATGTAACCTTAATGAGTTTACAGATAATTGGTCCGATATTAAAGGTGGACTGGAAATGATGAATCAGTTCACGAAATCAGATGTTACCCCTAAAGATATTTTAATATATACAGAAGGGGAAACCCATAACGCGTTTTTAAATGGTGAATCAGTATTTGCCAGGAACTGGCCCTACATGAATGGTATGGCTGCAAGCGGAGAATATGCCGTTAAAGGTACTCAGGTAGGCTTTGCGCCTCTACCCACAGGTGGAAGTGTAGGCGGCTGGATTCTCGGAATTAACGCTAACACTAAGAATAAAGCCGGTGCGGAAGAATTCCTTGCGTTTATTGCAGGTCCGGAGGGACAAAAAATTAACGCTACAGCGGGAAGCTATCTGCCAGGTTTTAATGCGTTGTTAAGTGATTCGGATGTTTTATCTAAAAATGCCCTGCTCACTAACAAAGGCTTCGCGAACGCATTAGCTAATACTATTGCAAGACCTGTAGTTGCTAATTATTCAGAAATATCTGATCAGATTCAGATAAAGGCACATGAGTATCTTTCAGACAATGGGCAGCTTGATTCTGCTGCAGATGCCATATCGGGACTTTTGAAATAGTAAATTCAGCAATCGTATAAAAGCCGTTGCAGAGGCTTCTAACTGAAGCCTCTGCGTAATTGAGGTGGATATGAAAAATATAAGCAAAATAGTAGAATCAAAAGCCGCATATTTTTTAATCCTACCTGCAGTAGTGTTTATTTTGCTGTTTTCAATAGTTCCTATTGCAGAGTCTTTAAGATATGCGTTTTTTGATTTTCAGTTAAATGATCAGACCAAATCTGGATTGTACATAGACGCAAATTATAATATTGCATTATATGATGAAACCGTATTCTATATAAGATCATTTCTTGATATGGAGGAAGAAACGGTTGTCAAAGATGATACGAAGCTTCAAATAGGCGCTGTCAGAAACTTACTTGATGTAAGTGACCAATATATGTTTGATAATATTTCGAGCCCTGACATGGCTGCCGTAGTATCGATCAATAAAGAGAAATTGGCCTATGTAACAAAAACACGTGACGACATAATCTCAGCTCTTGAGAAGCTCTACAGCTATGACGAACCCTTTGTATGCAAGGAAGATATGTTTGCTGTCGCTTCAGAATTAAATACAGCTATAATTAAGCCTAATTATTCCGGTCTAAAAAACTTTCAATCGGTTTTAACCGATACTCGCGTAGGTTCAACTGTCGTGTTCACGCTAATTTTTACGTTCATATCAGTATTTTTTGAGCTATGCTTAGGTATGCTGTTGGCTCTAATTATGAACAAGGCAGTAAAAGGCCGTGGAATCATACGTACTGTTTCCCTTATACCGTGGGCAATTCCTACCGCGGTAGCAGCTTTGATATGGTCTTACCTGTATAACGGCGCAAGTGGCATAATGGCCCATTTGTTTTCATGGCTGAATATCATTCCTGATCCAACCGAGCTTTTACTCAGTAGCACAAGTTCTCTCTGGGCAATTATTATGGCAGATGTATGGAAAACAACTCCTTACATGGCGCTATTGCTCTTAGCGGGTTTACAGACCATTTCTCATACCCTTTATGAATCTTCATCACTTGATGGTGCGACTAAGCTACAGCAGTTTGGGTTTATCACCCTGCCACTTTTAAAACCTTCTATATTTGTTGCCTTACTATTCAGAACCTTAGACGCATTCAGAGTATTTGACCTGATTTATGTGCTTACCGGAGGTGGCCCCGGTGGGACTACTGAATCAGTATCTATTTACGCATACAAGGTCATGTTCGCTCAAACCCGTTTTGGCTATGGCTCGGCCATAGTTCTCGTAATGGCTTTAACCGTAGGTTTGATAACCTTTGGGTATATTAAGATTCTCAACGTCAAACTCATTAATGATTAAGGAGGGCATATGCAAACAGAAAAAACCACAAAACTGACTATTACTGTTATTATTCTATACTTGCTTATTATTGCTTTCCCGTTTATATGGGTCACGTTGACATCTTTTAAACCGGAAAGTGAGATTTGGGGCCAAAGTGCCTTAAAGCTTATGGCAGACCAGCCGACAATGGAACACTATGAAGCATTATTTAAGACAACTATCATAAATTCACTTAAAAACAGCTTAATAATTGCATCTATTACAACTGTATATGTCACATTAATTGCCTCGTTTTGTTCATATGCAATTGCACGGCTAAAATTCAAATTTAAAAAGCTATTGGTGGCAGTAATCCTTGCCACAAGCATGTTCCCGCAAATGATAGTGGTAGGGCCAATTTATAGAACCTTTGTTAAGTTAGGCTGGACAAATTCCTACTATATCTCATTGCCCTATTCAATGATTACCTTACCTGTGTCAATCTTTATACTAATTACTCATTTCGCAAAAGTGCCTGTCGAGATGGAGGAATCTGCATATATTGATGGAGCCTCTAAAATAAAAACATTCTTAAAAATTATAATGCCTTTAGCCATACCCGGAATCTTTACTTCCGCAATTATGACCTTTATCGGCGTGTGGAACGAATTTTTGCTATCTCTTACCTTGAATAGCGATGAAAAGTATAGAACTGCGACAGTCGCTATCTCATTTCTAAGGGGACAATTTCAGATATTCTGGGGACAAGTTACGGCAGCAACTGTTGTGCTGACCATTCCGACGCTTATAATTGTTATTCTGTTTCAAAAACAGATTATATCGGGCATTACTTCAGGTGCGGTCAAAGAATAGGAGTATAAATGTGGCATTTGAAACACAATAATTATAAAACTGACAGGCTCTTAGAAGAAGAGAGTCTGTTTACTGTTGCAAACGGATATATTGGTGTCAGAGGCTGTTTTGAAGAAGGATATGGATCTGAAAATATTGCATCTATTCGGGGGAGCTATATAAACGGGCTTTATGACCGGGTTCCCCTTTATTATGCCGAGTCGGCCTATGGGTTTCCCCAGGAAGCTGACAAGCAGCCTAGAATTATTGATACGCAAACCTGTAAAATATATTTGGATGGTGAACAGGCAAATCTTTCTACCCACAAGTTCTCTGATTATTCTAGATGTTTAGATTATAAAAACGGAGTATATACCCGTTCCTACAGTTATAGAACCGAAACAGGAAAGGAAGCAATAATTCAATTCAGGCGTCTTGCCTCCCTGAAATTCATTAACATATTTATTTATGAAATTGCGGTTAAGTATGATGGTCAAATAAGACTGGTTAGTGTTTTGGATTCCGGAATAGAAAATTATACAAATGAATATGATCCCCGTGTAGGCTCAACACATGCAAAGCTTATGGAATTAAAGGGGTTCAAAGTAGAACAAAATAGGGTTTCCTGCCTCATGGAAACAGTTCGGTCAAAACTTGAGCAGGCTACCGTTGTAGATTATAAAATTAATAGCAAACATGAATATGAAATAAACCATGTGGTACAGAGCAACAAGCTTATAACACAAATAGACGGGAATCAAACTATTGTTCTTGATAAACTGTGTGTGTTCACCGACGGACTTCGTTATGAATTTGCCGAGAATAGTGCAAACGATTTAGCAGACTGTGTTAAAAACATGTATTTTGACGATTTCGTTAAATATCAAGCCGAGTATTTAAGTAAATGCTGGGATCATTCGGATATTCGCATTGTAGGCTGCAAAAAGAATCAGGCTGAAATTAGGTATATGCTTTATCAGCTACTACAGAACACAGGTACCGACAAGTATTCAAATGTATCTGCCAAGGGCCTGTCGGGAGAGGGTTACGAAGGCCATTATTTCTGGGATACCGAGATATATATTTTGCCTCTCTTGCAAATGGTCCAGCCTGAGACGGCCAGAAAGCTGTTGGAATATCGTTATAATATTTTGCCCTCAGCAATTATTAGAGCAAGAGAGTTGGGTCATGATAAAGGAGCGACATATCCATGGAGAACCATTTCGGGCATAGAAAGCTCTGGCTATTTCCCTGCAGGAACGGCACAATATCATATAAATGCAGATATTGCCTATGCATTTATTCAACACTTTCTATTTAATCAAGACTATAATTTTCTTGTTGAAATGGGAGCAGAGGTTATTTATCAAACCGCGCGTATCTGGCTAGAAATAGGAAATTACAGCAATGGACAGTTCATGATTAATAGTGTTACGGGACCTGACGAATATACTGCTTTAGTAAATAATAATTACTATACTAATTCTATGGCTAAGTATCATCTTTACTGGGCGGAGAAGATATTCAAAATGCTTTCACAGCATAATGACATCAATATTCGCAAAGCACATAAAAATCTATGTGCACGTATTGATATGAAGTGTGATGAAGTAGCTAAGATGTTAAACGCGTCAGAGGCTATGTTCCTCCCCTATGATTCAGATTTGAAGATTAATCCACAGGACGACTCGTTTTTACAGAAGCCTGTCTGGCCTTTTGAAAAATCAAAGTATCCGCTACTATTAAATTACCACCCATTAACCATATACAGGTATCAGGTGAATAAACAGCCTGACACGGTCCTGTCTCATTTTCTCTTAGAAGAATATACAAATGAGAATGTTATGAGAAACTCATATGATTACTATGAAAAGCTATCCACTCATGACTCATCCTTATCAGCCTGTATACATGGTATTATGGCCGCCAGAATCTGCGATATAAATAGAGCCTATAGCTACTTTGAACAAACTGTTTCTTTGGATCTTGAGAATACTCACGGCAATACCAAGGACGGTCTTCATATGGCAAACATCGGAGGTGCCTCTTTAATGGTAATAAGTGGCTTTGGGGGCTTTAGAATTAATGAAAAAGGAATTTCCCTGAGGCCCCAGCTTCCAGCTCGGTGGAAAGGCTATGAGTTTAAGATTCAATATCGTAATCGGGAAATAAAAGTATCTGTATCAGATAAAATCACTGTTAATCTATTATCGGGCGAACCTTTACAGATAACAATTTGGGATAAAAAACACTTACTATCCGACACCCTAAATCAGCCCCTGCATACTGCGAATGATGGCCTCTGACTATCTTTGCACACGTCCAGAGCCATCTCCACTCATAAGCTTTTTTACATCATCCACTCCAACCCTGTTAAAGTCACCTATAATAGAATGTTTTAGGCATGATGCTGCAACTGCAAACTCCAATGCCGATTGTTTATCCTCAAAACTATTTAGTCCATAAATTAAGCCACCGCAGAAGCTGTCACCTCCGCCGACGCGGTCAACTATGTCATTTATATTGTATTTCCTCGAAACATAAAAGTTTTCTCTATCATTAAGGCAAGCAGCCCAGTCATTGTGGTCCGCACTTTTAGATTCACGTAGGGTAATGGCAATCATTTTTAAATTCGGGTATGCTTTTAGCACCTCATCACCTAATAATTTATACTGGCTGCGGTCCAAATCTCCGGATTCAACGTCCACTTTGGCATGAATCTCCAATGATTTCTGCACATCCTCCTCATTTGCTATAGCTACATCAACATATTTAATCATTTCACGCATAACCTCAGAAGCTTTCTTTCCATACTTCCATAAGTTTTTGCGGTAGTTTAGATCACACGAAACGGTAATTCCTTTTTCCTTGGCAAGTTTTACAGCTTCTAATGACAATTCCATAGCTGATTCAGAAATAGCAGGGGTTATACCTGTAATATGGAACCAGCCAATACCGGAAAAAGTCTTGTCCCAGTCAATATCTCCGGGCTTAGCTAAAGCAATTGCTGAGTAAGAGCGGTCATAGAGGACCTTGCTCGGAAGTTGATTGGATCCGCCTTCAAGATAATAAATTCCCATTCGACCAGGTGCAAAAATAATTTTTTTAGTATTTACTCCAAAATAATGTAGCTCACGTACACATGAATCTGCAATTGCATTATTTTTAGGAAGAACAGTACAGAATTCAGCATCCATACCGTAGTTGGCTAAAGAAACAGCAACATTAGCTTCACCGCCACCAAAAGTAGCTTCCATCATCGGGCTCTGAAAAAACCGCTCCTGTCCCGGTGCTTTTAGTCGAAGCATTATCTCGCCAAAGGTTAATACTTTCATTTTTGCATCTCCTTAATCTTTCTTGCTTCAGCACACAACGCAGCTATTTTATCAAAATTACCTTCTGATATATCTTTTTTTGAACAAATCCAGCTTCC
>CAYUZC010000025.1:0-14318 GCA_964449525.1 uncultured Ruminiclostridium sp. | reverse complement strand
AATTCAAAGCCGTACCTATCAGAAAAAGATTTCCGAAGAGGAAACTGAAGAACGGATAGCTTATGAGATCTCAGTATCTAAAATGGAGGTTGTAAAAGAAAACAACAACAAAAAGGAATAGAGAAAGGGGACGATACCCATGATAAAGGTTGTTTATGGAAACAAAGGCATAGGTAAGACAAAATACTTGATAGCCAGTGCGAATTCTTTACTTGATAACTGTAACGGTGACATAGTTTTTGTTAATCGCGGTATTTCTCATATTACAAACCTTAAACACCCAATCAGATATGTAGATATTTCTGATTTTCCTATTACATCATTGGATCAATTGCTTTCCTTTATATGTGGCATGATTGCCCAGAATTATGACACTAAGGCCATATATATTGATGCTCTTTCTAATTATGTCACGAAAGAAGAGCAATACGATTACTTTTTTGAGCAAATTAAAATATTATCAGAGAAATTTGATACCCAATTTGTATTTTCTGTTAGTGGAGATATCAGCAGTATTCCTGAATATGTATACAAGGAGTATTCCTGTTAAGATTACTGAGGGATTTGTATGAAATGCAAATCCCTTTTTGACTTAATAATAAGAAACATGTACTATAACGAGCCTCGAGTTTCAATGACTCGGGACCCGTTCGAAATCTTTGATTTCGGTAACGGGTGATGTCATTATAAAAAAGAGTAGCAGGGCTATTAAAAAATGGGAGTAATTAAGACAAAGGGTCTTGTGATAAAAGAAGTGTCCTATGATGACAGCGATAAGATGCTTACCCTTATTACGGAAGATCTCGGTAAAATATCCGTTCTGGCAAGGAACGCCAAAAAAAGCGGGAGTCGCACATCTTATGGGACGCAGGTTCTGACTTTTGGTGAGTATGTCCTCTTCAAAGGTCGAACAAGCTTTACCATGAACAGTTGCGATGTATTAATAAATTACTACAATCTTGCAACGGATTTGACCTGCTTTACCCATGCTGCTCATATGATGGATATGGCAGGAGACGCTGCTATTGATAGTATCTTATCAGCCGACATACTAAATCTTTTGATTTATGGTCTTCAAGCCTTGAAAAAAGGTCGGAGCCCTTTGTTGGTATCATCTTCTTTTGCTCTAAAATTAATGCAAATTACCGGATATCCCCCTCATGTCTGTAGCTGTGCAGCATGTAGCACCGGCGATATTGAGCAGATTTATTTTAGCTATAAGCATAATGGTTTTATCTGTGAAAACTGTTCAAAGCAAGATAAAGAAGCAGTTGCGATAGATATTGGAACAGCCAAGGGGATAATGTATGTTTTGTGCGCATGTAAAGGTGGAATATATAATTTTGAATTATCAGGTGAATTATTGGATGCTTTTTCAAAAATCGCCTTTAAATATATCAGTCAACATCTTGATAAAAACTATAAAAAACTCGATATATTAAATGAGTTTTAATTTGCAATCAATATTATAAGTGAGGTCGGAGAGAATGAAGCATCTTTTTAGTTCGGGCGAAGCAATGTACAAAAAGAATGAAAGAGAACTATCAGAGGGAATACTAGAGGGCGAATACCTTGAATATGATAAGGTGGATTCAGACACAAAATTCTACTGTTCGGGATTATTAAACGATAAAAATGTAAAGGTATCATTTATACTTTCAAAGCTTGGTTTTGAAGATATAAAAAAAAGGCATAGTTATGGCATTCTGATGCAATCAGACATTTTTCTTGCTGATTGGAAGCGCTACGAAATACTAAACTGGGAATAAAAGCGTTAAGGGAGTCTATAAAAGGTGGATATTCAAAGACTTAAGCAACTTCTCTCAAGAGAAGAAGATGAGAAAATGGACTTTAAGGCGGAGCTTAATCTCACAACCGAAGGTGAGAAAAAAGAACTGGTTAAGGATGTGACAGCCATAGCCAATTCACGTGGAGGCAGAGGATATATCCTTTACGGTATTGAGGATAAAACTAAGCGTGTTTTAGGCATTAACCCGGAAGATTTTCTTGAAGAACAAATCCAGCAGATTATTTATAACAGAACTGATCCACCGGTACCTGTCAGCTTGGATTTGGTTACGCACAAGGATAAGTCTGTTGCTGTTCTTACAATCTATAAAAGCAAGCATGCTCCTCATCAAATGATTCAGACCGGTGCGTTCTATGTGCGTAGAGGCTCTACCACTGATTTTGCACGACGTTCAGAGCTGGCATCTATGATGCAGGAAAATGGGCTTGTGACATTTGAAACAGTTATTGTTAAGAAAGCATCTTTGGAAGATTTGGACATGAACAGAATAAATACATTTTTTAAAAGCATTAATGTATATACAGATCAATCACAGAACCTTTTACTGGAGGCATTTGGCTTCATAGGTCAGAAGTATGAAAGTGAATTTTCTCCAACCATAGGAGGACTGTTACTTTTCGGCAAAAATCCACAGATTTATCTTCCTCAATGCTATATTAAAATTATAAACGGTGATGACATAGAGGTTATTTCAGGTAATATTTTGTATATGATGGATCAGGTTATTAACAAGGTAAGAATGATAATAAAAGATGACGACTATCCTATTATTGCCTTTGAAGAAGCCTTAGCCAATGCCCTGGTACACAGGGATTATATGGATTTATCAAGAGGTGTTTTAATCAATATTACTGATAAAACAATAGAGATAATAAATCCTGGGTCATTAGGCCAAAGCAAAAAGGTTCACTTAAGCATGAGGGAATGCCAGCCTGAAAGGCGTAATGCGTGGCTTTACCAACGTCTGATTACCATTGATGAAAGGAAGCGCTTTATAAAGTCCGGAATAGGAATGAGCAGAATCCGGCAGGCCTTTGAGGGAATCGGAACTGTTAAATTTATTAATCTAGGGAAACAAAACAGTTTTAAAGTAATTCTGCCAAGATAGTCTTAGGTTTTAATCATGTTTTGCTTTTATCTTTATCCTTATTTTTTTCTTTTACCTTATCTTTAACGTTTTCTTTTTGCTCTTCTACCTGGAGCTTTGCTTTATGAGCCATAATCTCATCCAAGATTCTTTTTGCTGCAATACGGTTTGCGTTCGCTTCCAAAGAAAATTTCAAAGCAAGAAGACTCAGCCGTTCTTCATTGGCTTTGTCATTATTGTTGCAGTCAAGCTTTTCAAGAGAATCTCTGACTCTTAATGCTGTAGCTTTGAAGGCTTCATTTTGAATGGAATTAAGCTGATCGAACAATGTACTTATAGGCTTGTCTATTTTCTCATGGGAAATAAGTCTGGTTATATCCATTAGAGAAAGAATATTTTTAAGGTTCAAAACTGATACTAAATGTGCCATGTGCTCACGGGTATATTTTTTATTAAGAGGGCGGGGTATAATTTGATTTTTCACATAATTATTAATCATAGCCGGTGTAATAAACTTTTCATCCTCTGATTTAGAAAAAACAGCAAGTTGCTTCTCCAGGTAGGTAATAACCTGATCCATATAAAGATCAATATCAGGAAGATCATCCCAATCTGGTATGCGGTAGTTTTCAAATTCTGTTACCCAGTTGCTAAGCTCATTCTTAATTGAAAACATATAAGACCTCCGGATTAAAAAATCAGTTTATTAAAAATAATCATACTATAAAGACCAAAACTATTCAACATAGTAATAGATACTATTGACAAGATACTAAATATAACATAACATAGTTATAAGAACTAGATAAGATAATAAACTAAATTATAAGGTATGGAGTACATTTATGATTAATATGATAAAACGAGTTGAAGTTTGGGGAGATTCAGTTTTAAAAGGTGTTATTTATGATGAGAATCGCAAAAAATACAGACGTCTTGAAAATAGCTACAATCTGGAAAAAATATCTGATATGGGGTTGGATGTCAAGAATAATTCTAAATTTGGTTTGACTGCTCCAAAGGCGAAAAATCTTATGTTACGCTCATTGGAAAAAGGTATAGAAGCTGAGGCTGCCATTATAGAATTCGGAGGAAATGATTGCGATTTTAAGTGGGCTGAGGTCGCTGCAGAGCCTGAAAAAGAGCACATACCAAATACGCCCCTATCAGTTTTCAAAGAATGTATAACTGATATGATAAAGGCTTTACGTCAAAATGGTATAAAACCAATATTAGTAAATCTTCCGCCAATTCATTCAGAAAAGTACTTTAATTGGATTAGCAGAGGTCTTAATGCCGATGCAATTCTAAAATGGTTGGGAGATAAAGAGCTTATTTACCGCCACCATGAATCATACAGTCTGGCCGTTGTCGGTCTTGCACAAAGTCTTTCATGCAATTATATTGATGTACGTCAGCCTTTTTTACTAAAGCGTGATTACTTTAATTATCTCTGTGAGGATGGTATACATCCCAATGAAAAAGGCTATAGTCTAATGAACCAAACCTTTTCAGAATATGCTAAGGCAATTATGAAAAATCTTTTAAATTGAGACACCCTTTACAAGGCGCATCAAGAGAAGCAATGCTTCAATACGGCTTACCGGCCTTTTAGGAGTAAACCCCGGTATTTTATATATTCCTTCAAGCATACCTGAGGAAAACATCTGTGCGAATTTACTTATGCACTCGGCGGTATCAAATTGGGGAATAGCTTCACGTGCAGTCGCAAGCTCTTTTGCGTCGGCCTCCCTTGGATTTTTACCTCCCATTAGATATGAAGAATCAAATATACTTTTGGCAGCGACATCAAAAGTAAGTATCCCGTCTGTTTTACAGGTAATACTAGACTTTATTTCATCTGTTTCTATTCCGAACACCTCATTCAGAATTACAATCCATTCATCGATATTTACAGCATCCTTGTTTATTTGCCTGTTAAAGTCTATGTTCAAAATTTTCTCTGCTTGATTCAGCATTTCAAGCCTTTTTTTATTAGCAGTATCATTGCTTTTTGATAAGCAGTTTTTATAATCCTGATATTCAATAAGAATGTTTTCAACACTAAAAGCCTCTTGTTGTTGATTTGATATTGATATATCATCCTCAGCGGTTAAAGTATCCTGTTTTATTGTGAGGTCATCTTCATTCGTGGTCGGGAGGCCTAGATTTGTAAAAATTCTATAGAGCATAGAAATTGCGTCACCGCGATTTAGATATGCAGTGGGGCGAAACAGTCTTTTACTATCCACCGAGAAATCGGTAAAACCAAGCTGAAAAGCCTTGCTTATAAGTAGACCGTATTCTTCTTCAACCGTTTCTAAATCTGTTACAATATTTGATTTTTGAATGCCCTCATCATCCATTTCCAATGATAAGGAATATTTTAATGACAGGAGATTCATTAATCCGGCTACAGCATATTGCCTTTCTATTCTATCTTTAGACGAAAAATCGGTTATAAAGGTCTTAATACATGCAGAATCCTCTTCGTCAAAGGCCAATAATAATTTTACGATTCTTTCCCAATTGTCTGTCGACATATAAAGATTTGAAATATCAGGATTTAAAAAATAATTTTCTATAAACTCTTTATTTTCATTACCTATAAAAAGCTTATTGCCGGCTGACAAATAAGGGCTTAATACATATCTTAGACCATCAAGCTCTTTATTAAATGGTGACGAATAGTCTTCAGGTGTTTCATCGTTAGAGTTATTTTTGTATGATGATAGAAGATCGGAGTTGCTGCTTAGAGTTATATCATCTTCCTTATTTTTTGATGTCTCGTCAAGAATTAAAGATTCCGGACTGCATGACACAATGAAGAGTATAGAAATCAAAACATATAATACAATACGAACAGAAGCTTTCCCAAAAACCTTTGCCCTCATCAAAATTACCCCCCGGGAATTTCTCTTTTGTAACTACTACTTAATATGTCGGATGATTAGATGAATTTCTGTAGAATAAGTAATCAAAAAAGTGGTGTATACTTAGAATTGAATGTTTTTAAAGATTATGATAGGGTATTTTTATTAGTAAAATAGTATAAATATTAAGAACTTATATTAAGAAAGGGGATTTTGCTTATATGCAGCATTATTTCGATAAAATTGATACTGTTTTGGAAAAGCAAATGACTTCACGCAATGGTCTTGATATATCTCAGGTTTCAGAAAGATTAAATGAGTATGGTAAAAATAAGCTTGACGAAGGTCAGAGAAAATCTCTTGTAGTCCGTTTGCTTGGGCAGATGGCAGATCCCATGGTATTTGTTCTTATTGCAGCGGCTGTCATATCAGGAGCTGTTGGCGAAATTGCTGATATGATAATTATCTTATCTGTAGTGATTCTTAACTCTGTATTGGGAGTAATACAGGAGGGTAAAGCAGAAAAGGCAATTGAAGCCCTTCAGCAAATGTCTTCACCCTATTCAAAAGTGAGAAGAAATGGTCGTGTTTTACAGGTTAAGTCAGAAGACATAGTGCCCGGCGATATTGTTCTTTTGGAAGCCGGTGACTCTATCCCAGCCGATATGCGTATTATCGATGCATCAAGTCTGAAGGTTGAGGAGGCTTCTCTTACGGGAGAATCTGTACCGGCTGAAAAAATAAGTGATGTTCTTACCTCAGAAAAAAATGAAGATATACCTTTGGGTGATAGACGTAATATGGTCTATATGGGCACAAGCGTCGTATATGGACGCGGAGAATGTGTAGTAGTAGGTACCGGAATGTCTACTGAAATGGGTAAAATAGCAGGGATTATATCCCGTACCGAAAATGAAAAAACTCCACTTCAGAAGAAGCTTTCTTCATTAAGTAAGGTGCTGAGTATCGGAGTTTTAGGGATAAGTATATTTATATTTGTCTTTAGTGTACTAAAAAATGGCGGATTTAGCGGTGGTCATGTTCTGGAAATGTTTATGTTGGCCATCAGTCTTGCTGTGGCGGCTATCCCGGAAGGCCTTGTAGCAGTTGTTACAGTAGTTCTTTCTATTGGTGTTACAAAAATGTCAAAACGTAATGCTATAATAAGAAAGCTTACGGCAGTGGAAACTCTTGGCTGTACGCAGATTATTTGTTCAGATAAAACCGGAACCTTAACACAAAATAAAATGACGGTTGTCGATACTTTTGGCAATGTGGATCAGCTTGCCATATCAATGGCATTGTGTAATGATGCTTCTATTTCCGATGAGGACGGTGAAATTGTAGGTGAGCCTACAGAAAGCGCATTAATAAGATATGCTTATGATGCAGGAAAGAATAAAAATGATTTAGAGAAAAAATTGCCCCGTCTATCAGAGGCTCCCTTTGACTCTGAAAGAAAGATGATGTCTACTATTCATAAAACTGAGAGCAGATTTATACAGTACACAAAAGGCGCCCCTGACGAGTTGTTGAAAAAATGTACTCATATTCTTACCAAACAGGGCGAGGTTCTACTATCTGATGAACTCCGGAAAAATGTCTTAGATCGGAATAAGGATATGGCAAAAAAAGCACTTAGGGTGCTAGGTTCGGCCACGAGACATTGGGATAAACTTCCAGAGGATAAATCACCTGAAAACCTTGAAAAAGAACTTATCTTTATCGGACTTACGGGCATGATTGATCCGGTTCGACCGGAGGCTAAAGCAGCAATAGATGAATGCCGTTCTGCAGGAATAAGGCCTATAATGATTACCGGAGACCATAGGGATACGGCCGTTGCAATCGCCATAGATCTGGGTATTATAAATGACGAAAGTCAGGCTATTACAGGTGCGGAAATTTCCAAAATGTCTGACGAAGAGTTTGATTCCAAAATAGAAAACTATTCTGTTTATGCTCGTGTGCAACCTGAACATAAGGTGAGAATAGTGAATGGATGGAAAAAACGCGGGAAGATTACTGCTATGACAGGGGATGGGGTTAATGACGCTCCCGCACTTAAGTCTGCCGACATAGGTGTTGGAATGGGTATAACCGGAACCGATGTCAGCAAGAGTGTCTCCGATATGGTTCTTGCCGACGATAATTTTGCCTCTATAGTATATGCGGTGGAAGAGGGGCGCAGGATATATGATAATATCCGCAAATCAATACAGTTTCTGCTGAGTTCAAACCTGAGTGAAGTTGTGGCTTTGTTTGTAGCTACAATAATAGGTCTAAAACTATTTTCGCCCATTCATATTCTTTGGATTAACTTGATTACAGATACTTTCCCTGCAATAGCACTGGGTATGGAAGAAGCTGAAAGTGATGTTATGAAGAAGGCACCCCGTGGTTCTGACGAAGGAATATTTGCAAACAAACTCGGGGTAAGAATCGTATATCAAGGTGTAATAATAGCTATATTAACATTGATTTCCTTTTTAATCGGATATTCCAGAAATAATGCATCTCAGGAACTCAGACAGATTACAGCTATGACTATGGCATTTCTCACATTATCACTTTGTGAGATTTTCCATTCTTTAAATTTAAGATCAAGTATAAATTCGTTATTCTCTTTAAAATCGCGCAATAATTATTTACTGTTTGCGATGCTTGCATCATTCTTGCTTACGATGACAGTAATTTACGTCCCAGGCCTAAACTCTGCTTTTGAGCTGACAGCTCTCCCATTTGCAAATTTAGTTGAGGCAATAGGTATAGCATTTTTAATAATACCTATAGTTGAAATAGAGAAGCTGATTAGTCGTAGTATTATAAAAAGATAGAAGAATTACTCTTTATGAGTGGAGGATAATAAATTGATGAATGAAATGGGCCCCAAGCGGAAAGGATATTTTTGGCTGATAACCTATGCGATATTGCTTTATCTTGCTGTTTCCAATATTAAATCGGTAATGGCATTTTTAAGTACTGTCATGTTAGTTTTGAGCCCGTTTTTCCTAGGCATCATTTTTGCCTACGTTCTAAATATTATAATGGTTTTTTTCGAGAAGCATCTGTTTTGTAAGCTTGACAAGAGCAAAAAGCCTTTTCTAAGAAAACTGGGTCGTCCGTTATCAATACTGACGACATTTGTGGTAGTATTTCTATTTTTAACGATAATATTTTTATTTATGGTACCTCAGTTGGCCGAAAGCATATTAACCTTAAAGAATAATATGAACGGATATATGGTGTCTCTCAATGAGTTTGTAAACGATTTGGCAGACAGATACAACCTTACAGGTGATATTTGGAATGGAATAGGCATCAATTGGAATGAAATTATAAATAAGAGTAGCCAGTTTGTTTCAACAGCAATCCCTCAGATATATAATTTTACCAAGAATCTTACAAACGGCATAATCAATATTATCATGGGGATTATCGTCTCTATTTATCTACTTTCAACTAAAGAGAAGTTGATAAGGAATATGAAACAATTGTTATATGCATTTACTCCGAAACATGCAGCAGCAAAAATTATTGATACCGGAATCCAGGCAAATAAGACATTTCAAGACTTTATAGCAGGACAGGCGACCGAAGCACTTATACTGGGAGCATTAGTTTTACTTGGAATGCTGATTTTTAATTTTCCATATGCAGTGCTTTGCAGTGTAATAATTGCGGTGACAGCCCTGATACCAATTTTCGGCGCATGGATAGGAACCATACCTTGTGTATTTATTATTCTTATGGCTCAACCTCAAAAGGCTTTATGGTTTATTGTATTTATTGTTATACTTCAGCAGTTGGAGAACAATTTGATTTATCCTAAGGTTGTCGGAAATTCTATCGGAATTGATGGGCTATGGGTACTATTTGCATTAATTGTGGGGGGAAGCCTTTTCGGCCTTGCCGGAATGCTGATGGGAATTCCCGCATTCGCGGTTTTGTATATTATAATTCGACGCATTACACATAAGAAATTAAAAGAGAAGAATATTGTGATTTCCTGAATTCTATGGGGGTTAAAATGAAAAAACCAGTTTTAGTAATTATGGCAGCCGGAATGGGCAGTAGATTTGGCGGATTAAAGCAAATTGAACCAATTGATGACAAAGGTCATATGATAATAGATTTTTCAATTTATGATGCCATAAAAGCCGGATTTGAGAAGATATGCTTTATTATTAAGAAAGAAAACGAATCAGTTTTCAAGGAAAAAATCGGGGACAGGGTTTCTCCATTTGTTGAGGTTGAATATGTCTATCAAGATCTGAACAATTTGCCGGAGGGGTATAGTGTGCCTGAAGATAGAGTTAAACCATGGGGTACAGGACATGCGGTTATGTCTTGTTTGGACAAGCTGGATGGTCCTTTTGCGGTAATTAATGCAGATGATTACTATGGCAGGAATGCCTTTTCTATAATTTATAATTTCCTCGACAAAGCGGTGGACAATGAAAAATATAACTATGCTATGGTTGGCTATGTTATCGAGAATACTCTGACAGATAACGGTTATGTGGCAAGAGGAGTATGTACCACTGATGGTGAAGGAAATCTCATCGGCATTAAGGAGAGAACTCATATTGAAAAGAAAAACGACGGTGCTGCATATACGAAGGATGACGGAGAGACATGGATACCCATTCCAAAAGGCAGTATTGTTTCCATGAATATGTGGGGATTCACCAATAGTATTCTTAGAGAGCTAAATAATAGATTTAAGTCATTTTTGGACGAAAACCTTAAAAATAATCCATTAAAAGCGGAGTTTTTTCTGCCCAGTGTAGTAGGAGATATTCTTAAAGAGGAAAAGGGAAATGTACAGGTTTTAAAATCCCAGGATAAATGGTACGGGGTAACATACAAGGAAGATAAAGAAAGAGTCGTGAATGCTATCGCAAAATTTAAAAAAGATGGCTTATATCCTGAAAAATTATGGGATAGGGTATAAGATAGTGTACATTTAATTCTCGTGCCGAATATTTTCCTCGGGTTACCCGCATCACAATAAATGAATGAAGGCAAGGCGAAGTGTGGCTGAACTGTAGCCGATGTCATGTTTGGAAGCGGAGCATGGATTACGTAGCGCACGAATAAATTCCGGATGAAATTTCTGAGCGCACACATGACACCGGCTAAAGGTTCATAATATTTTATTTATGTTTTTCAGCGTAATCAGACAGTACCTTTCTAAATAATTCAACGGTCTCAAGTGCGTCGCCAAGATCATCTTTAAGCTTTGTGTTTTCGGCTTCCAAAGAAAGAACCCGAATCGATTCCATATCATCTCGTTCCTTTCTACTTCTTGTACCTGAGTTTTCTAAAGTATCAGATGCTGTAACTGGTGTTTTGAGAGGTTTTTGAACATACTTTCCCTTTAAAACAAAGTTCTCATTATTAAACTCATTAAACTTACCACGCTTAACATAATAAGTATGTAAAAACTCATGGGCTTTATGGCTGTTGGGGGCCCCGAGAAATTCATCATATAGGCTTGTTATATAAGGATTATTATGAGATTTTCTTAATGTCTTATTCTCATCCTCACTATATAAGCCTCTAAGCCTTTTAAGACCAACATCAGGGTCACTTGACCTAGGTTGACCTCCTCCTGTTATGCATCCACCCGGGCAGCCCATTACCTCAATAAAGTGATAGGGTGATGTACCTGTTGCTACTGCTTTCAGAAGCTGATTAGCACCTTTTAGACCGCTGGTTACGGCTACCTTAATCTCAACCCCTTTAAGAAAACTAAAATAGGGTAGAGGATTCTCAATAATAATCGTTGCTTCCTTTATCTGTTCCAATCCTACTATTGGTGTTACGTGGAGGCTATCAAAGGGTAATTCCCGGCCGGTGACTATTTCATATACGGTACGCAGGGCGGCTTCCATAACACCACCTGTTATTCCGAAAATGTCGGCGGCACCTGTTGATAAGCCTAAGGGGTTATCAAAATCACTATCTTCTAGTTCTCTGAAGTTGATACCGGCCTCTTTGATCATAGCGGCTAGTTCTCTTGTTGTAAGAACTGCATCAACATTCGGGTAACCATCATTTTTCATTTCTGGTCTGTGAATTTCGGTCTTTTTTGCTGTACATGGCATGATTGAAACCACATAAATATCTTTGGGATTTACATTGATTTTCTCTGCATAATAGGATTTTATAAGGGCGCCTAACATGGTATGAGGGGATTTACAGGTGGACAGATGGTCGAGCTCATCAGGAAATGTGTGCTCGACATATTTAATCCAACCGGGACTGCAGCTGGTTATCATAGGGAGAACGGCACCATTGCCTGTAAGGGCATTTTTAACCCGGGACAGCAGTTCTGTTCCTTCCTCCATTATGGTCAAATCTGCGGCGAAGTTTGTGTCAAATATATCGTCAAAACCAAGCTCACGCAATGATGCGGCTAGCTTTCCGGTTACTCTTTCTCCGCTTTCATAACCAAATTCCTCACCGATAGCTATACGAACTGCCGGGGCCGTCTGAACCACCACACGCTTATTTTTGTCGTTGATTGCATTCCATACCTCTTGAATAGAATCGGTTTCTTTAAGAGCACCGACGGGACACACCACAGTACACTGACCACAGTAAGTGCAGTTTACAGTGCCGATAGGAAGGTCCATAGCTGGCCCGATCACTGTATTAAAACCTCTGTTCTGAGCGTTTAGAATACCCACTCCCTGAATATCGTTACACACAGTTACACACCTTCTGCAGAGGATGCATTTTGACATATCTCTTGTTATGGAAAACGAACTGTCCAAAACATAATCGGAACGGGCTCCGTTAAAGCGGGTTTCCTCTATTCCCAGTGTTCGGCCTAATTCTTGAAGCTCACAGCTTTGATTTCTTTTACAGCTAAGACAATCCTTTGAATGATCTGAAAGCAAAAGCTCATAAAGGACTTTTCTAGCTTTTCTTACCCTGTTTGAATTGGTGTGTACAACCATACCCTCAGTTATTTTTGTCATACATGATGCTTGCAGGTTTTTTGCTCCTTCTACTTCCACAACGCAGATTCTGCAGGAGCCAAATTCATGGACGCCCTCAAGATAACATAAATGGGGGATGTTTATTCCATTGGCATTAGCGGTTTCTAAAATAGTGGCATCCTTTTCTGCGGAGATTTTTTTCCCGTTTATAGTCAAATTAATCATAATACTATACTACCTCCTATCACAGTGTAAGCAACGCATGGATTCTGCCATAGCATTGAGTTTGTGGAACCCCAGCACAACTTCACTATCCATATTCATTCGCTTGTCTACGGGAAGCATATCAAGAGGGAATCTGTCGTGTGAAACAATCTCATCCTCATTATATGTTTCAGGAATGCTTATTTTTGGACCTTTGTTAAGCTTACCCTTACCGCCCAAATAGAGATCTATAGAAACAGCTGCCTTTTTTCCGTCGGCTATAGCCGATATGACCGTATCAGGTCCTCTGGCTACGTCTCCTCCGGCAAACACGCCATCCATTGTGGTCATCAATGTGTCTTCCTGAATGATAAAGGTTCCCCAGGAGGTAATTCCGATTTCATCTTTTTTAATAAAGGGTAAATCTGCATATTGGCTTACGGCAGGAATAACATTATCTACTTCAATAATGAAGTTCGATCCGTTTATGGGTATTGATTTTCTCCTGCCTGAGCTGTCAAATTCGCCTAGTTTCATTCTAAGACATTCTATTTTTGCCACAGAATCCTTCTTTCCCTTTATAAATCTGACAGGAGTGACAAGTTCCATAATTTCAACACCTTCAGTAATGGCTTCATGAATTTCAGATTCATAGGCGGGCATGGCATCAATGGTTCTTCTATAAAGTATGATAACTTTCTTTGCCCCAAGCCTCAGGGCTGTTCTGGCTGAATCTATGGCAGTATTTCCGCCGCCTATTACAGCTACAGTTGAGCCAAGATTTATGTCCCGCATTAGATTTACATCCTTTAAGAAATTAATGCCATGGATGACCCCTTCTAGCGACTCACCCGGTATATTGACCCTCTGCGGAAATTGGGTTCCTGTTGCAACATAGACTGCATCGTATTTGTTCCGCATATCTTGAAAATCAATATCTCTACCGACCTCGGTGTTCAAAAGTATATTTACACCTGCTTGAGAAACAAGCTCAATTTCATGGGCTATTATCTTTTGTGGCAGACGGTACTCAGGAATACCAAAGGCAAGTACTCCACCGGCGATGGACTCAGATTCATAAATGTCAACATCATAACCGATACGAACCAGGTAATAACCACAGGTTAGTCCGGAGGCTCCCGCACCTATAATGGCAATCTTTTTGCCGTTTTTCGGGAAAATGATGTCCTTGCTATAGGGCTTTTCATTCTTATGAGCGTAATCAGCCACAAATCTTTTTAAATCGCAAATGGCAACTGCTTCATCCAAGGATCTTCGCCTGCATTTGGATTCACAGGGGCGTGTGCAGATTCGTCCGCAAACAGCGGGGAAAGGATTTTCCTGTCTAATCAGATTATATGCATCGATAAACCTTCCTGCTGCAATAAGAG